>JBKHXC010000521.1:0-3591 GCA_046566225.1 Acidimicrobiia bacterium | reverse complement strand
CCCGGCGACGAGCTGCTGCAGGCAGCTCGCCAGGCGGCGGGGAAGGTGCCGGCGCTGGCCGGCCTGCTGGGCATCGCCATGCCCCCGCCCCCGGGCCCGCCCCGCCCCAGGCCGGCGGCGCGCCGGGCCCCCGGCTCACCGGGTCGGAGGCGGCCGCCGCCCCCGCCCCCGCCCCCGGCGGCCGGCGACGTCCCCGGCACGGCGGCCGCCACCGAGGCCCCCGGCCCCCCGGCGGCCGAAGCCCCGGCGGTGCCGCCGCCGACCACCGCACCCGGGGCCCCGAGCCCGCCGGCGGCCGGCGACGTCCCCGGGACGGCGGCCGCCACCGAGGCCCCCGGCCCGCCGGCGGCCGGCGACGCCCAAGGCGGGGACGCCCCGGCGCCCGCCGGACCGCGGGCCGACCACGACCCGGTGGCGCCGGCGCCCGACTGAGCGCCGCCGGTCCCCTCGGGCCGCCCCGACGTCAGCGGTGCACGAGGATGGACGAGAGGTCGGACTGGCCGCGGTAGCGGCCGCTGTCACGCTCCTCGTCCCACCGTCCACGGCAGGAGGCGCACTCGCAGGCGTCGATCCCCAGGGAGGCGACGAACAGCCGGGCCACGTCGTAGGACAGGCAGAACGGGCACTGCAGCCGGCCCGACCCGCCGTCGCCCCGGTGTCCCGGTGGGTACCCCACGCTTCGTAAGGATACCGGGCCGATCCGCCTACGTTGGGTGATGGGGGGCACATTTCCCGGCCCCTCGCCCGGTGCGGCCCGCCGCCCGGGGCCGCGCCCGACGAGGTGCCGGCGGTCAGGCGATGACGTCGAGGATCCCGTGCTCGTGGAGGAACTCGGCCAGGCCTTCGACCAGGCGCAGCTCGGCCACCTCGGACAGGGGCACCCAGGCGGCCTCGGCGGCGTCGGAGCCGGCCACCGGCTCGGCGGCGTCGAGCACGCTCACCCGGAAGTCGAGGATGACGTAGTGCTCCCCGGCGCCGATGCGCTCCACCCACCCGACCAGCTCGTCGCACACGCCGTCGAGGCCCGTCTCCTCGGCCAGCTCCCGCAGCACCGCCTCGGCCAGCGTCTCGCCCCGGTCGACCCGGCCGCCGGGGACCGACCACTCGCCGGCTGCCGGCCCCCGGCCCCGGCGGACCAGCAGCAGGCGCTCGCCGTGGACGGCCACGGCGCCGACGCACAGCTCGGGCCCCGGTGCCGAACCGCTTCCGCCGCCGCCCACCGCCACCTCAGCCCTCGAGGCGCCGGTGCATCACCAGCAGCCGTGCCGTGAAGCCCGACTCCTCGAAGAAGTTCTTCGTCTCCCGGGCCCCGGGCAGCGCGGTGGCGTCCACGCCGGCGCACCCCCGGGCCACGAACCACGCCACCAGGTCGTCCATGATGGCCTCCCCCACCCCCACGGCGCGCGCCCCCTCCTCCACGAACAGGTCGTCGATGACGCCGAGGCAACGGCCGTCGCGAAGCGCCTCGACCCGGCCGGTGCCGAAGCCGACCACCACGTCGTCGATGGTGCCGGCCACCACGACCGACGCGGGGTCGGCCACGGCCCGGCGCAGTCCCTCGTCCACCGGCTCGGCCCGGGCCTCACGGGCGACGAACACCGCCCCCCCGCGCTCGCGGGCGGCGAACTCGGCCAGCGCCGCCCGGCACAGCGCCGCCAGCCTGGGCACGTCGTCGGCGGTGGCCCGGCGGGCGGCCTCCACCGCTAGCCCCGGGGACCTGCCGGACGGCGCACTACCCGCCCGACTGGAGCTGGGCGATGCGGCCGAGGATGGTCTTGCGGGCCCGGTGGGCGGCCTCGTAGGCCCGCACCGCCTCGAGCTCGTCGCCCGACAGGCCGTCGAGGCGCTGGACGACGTGAGGCGCGGACAGCGAGTCGTAGCCCGGGATGGCGAGCGACGCCGCGTCGGGCCGGGACGCGCCCCGGGCCGGCGCCGAGGCCCGGTCCCCCGCCGCCTCCGGCGCCGGCCCGGACCCCGCCGGCGGTGCCGGCTCGGCGGGGGAGGCGCCCGGCGGAGAGCCCGGCGGGCCGCCGCGGCCGGGGTCGGGCACCAGGCCCAGGCCGGCCAGGCGCCGGGCCGCCTGGCGGAGCAGCTTCACCGCCTCCTTCTGGCCCCGGTCGACGGCGAACCGGCCCACCACCCGGGCCATGCCGACCTGGCCCTCGGCCTCCTTGCGGCCCCGGGCGATGAGCTGGGGCAGCTCGTCGCGGGCGGCCACCGCCAGGCCCAGGGGGGCGTACACCAGCAGGTCCACCGCCCGGTCGAGCGGCGAGCGCTCGGGGGAGCCGGGCCCCGCCGTCACACGCAGTCCCGGCAGAAGAGCTTGTCGCGGTCGGCCAACTGGCTCGGGTGCTTCACCAGGAAGCAGGACTGGCACACGAACTCGTCCGGCTGCTTGGGCAGCACCTTGGTCGGTGTCTCGACCCGGTCGTCCTGGTCCGCCGAGTCGTCCTGCTCGTCGTCGTCGGCGACGACCAGCTTCTCCTTGAGGATCACGTCGAGGCTGGCCTCCACGTCGTCCTCGTCGTCCTCGTCGTCGTCCTCCTCGTCGTCCTCCTCGTCGGACGCGGCGGCCGGGGCCGCGGGGACCGCGACCACGTCCTCGTCGTCGGCCACCTCCAGGTCGTCGTCGATCAGGTCGCCGTCGTCGTCGTCGTCATCGTCGTCGGGGAGATCGTCGAGATCCCCGTCGTCGAGGTCCTCGGGCTCGTCGACGTCCTCGTCGATCAGGTCGTCATCGACGTTGTCGTCAGCCATGGAGTTCCCCTGGGTCCGGTCGGGCGGCGGAACCATACACCGTGCGCTCAAGCCCACACGCCCGCGCTGGAGGGCCCAGGAAGCCGTTGGTGCCGTCCGGTGGCTCGACCGTACGCGGTGCCCGCAACGATGAGTTATTGGGACGTTCTCTACTTGGCTTCCTGGTACCCCCGCGTGCCCGGTGACCACCCCCTCCGGTCCCCGGAGAGGAGCCGGAGGCCCACGACCTGGCGTCTGGGGCGTCTAGGGACGGGGGTAGTCTGGCACGCCGCCGGCCGGCGTCAAGAAGGCCGTGACCAGGCACTTCGCGCGTCGTCGCAGGTCAGAGGGGTTGCCGGCCACGCGAGTTTTTCTGCTCAGAACTTCTCGCGCAGAGCGAGCACGTTGGCCACGTAGCGCACCGTCTGCGGCAGGGGCCCCCGGCTGCGCACCGACGCCAGGCCCTGGTAGTACGACGCCAGCGCCCTCGCCTCGTCACCGTCGTTCTGGCGCAGCAGGTAGGCGAGGAACCGGGCCGACATGCGGATGTTGTCCTCCGGCCGGTTGGGGTCGAGGCGGGCGCGCAGGAGGACCCCGTTGACGAAGCTCACGGTGTCGGGCATGAGCTGGCCGATGCCGAGGGCGCGGGCCGACGACACCCGGTCGTTCTGCCACCCCGACTCCTGCCAGGTCATGGCCTTGAACAGGTCGGCGGGGACCCCGAAGTCGCGGGCGGCGGCGTCGAAGAGGGGCAGCAGGGCCAGGCGCTCGGGACGCCGGCGCAGGCCGTCGGGCACCGCACCACCGCCGGCGCCGGCCGCGCCGGCGGCGGGCGCCACCAGGCGCCGGCCGGCC
>JBKHXC010000520.1:0-3879 GCA_046566225.1 Acidimicrobiia bacterium | reverse complement strand
GTCCCCGGTGTTGCCACCGGTTGGGCCCCGCTCGACTTGCATGTGTTAAGCACGCCGCCAGCGTTCGTCCTGAGCCAGGATCAAACTCTCCATCGAGACCTCGGGGAGCGAGCCCCCCTTCGATCCGGAGAGCCGGCCTCGGAGCTTCCGAGCTCGTCGGCCGACTGGCACCAAAGACGGACGTTGTGTTGTCCGTTGTCAGTGCATTGACAGTTGCGACCACTCGCGTGGCCGCCCGCACTGGCTTTTGGCTTTCCTCTGTTCCGTTTTCAAGGAGCACGCGTGCGGGGCGCACGCGCCACCCGGGGGTGGCGGAGGTGCGGAGTTCCGCTGGGGGCCGGGGGCCACGCCGGGATCCGGCGTACTACCCCGACACTCGGGTCCTGCGATCGCCCTGGGCACCAAGCGGCACCCTGGGCGGCTTTTCACTGTAGCACAGCCGCCGCACCTGTCAACCTGCTCCATCCGGGTGCCGGCGGTGCCGATCGTAGGTGAGGAACAATGGCAACGTTGCGCCCCACCACGCTATTCCTCGCCCTGGCCGTCCTGGTCGGCGGCGCGTGCACCTGGACGGCCCCGCCCCTCGAGTCCACCTCGGCCCCGCCCCTGGCCGAGTCGTCGCAGATCCTGGCCGCCGACGGCACCGTGCTCACCGCCCTCCACGGCGAGGAGAACCGGGAGACGGTGCCCCTCAGCCGGGTGCCGGCCGCCCTGCGGGACGCCGTCGTGGCCATCGAGGACGAGCGCTTCTGGGAGCACAAGGGCGTGGACACCCGGTCGGTGCTGCGGGCCGTCTACACCAACGCCACCGAGGGCGAGGTGGTGGAGGGCGGCTCGACCATCACCCAGCAGTACGTCAAGAACGAGCTGGTCGGCGCCGAGCGGACGCTGCGCCGCAAGCTCCAGGAGGTGTCGCTCGCCTACCAGATGGAGCGCCGCTACACCAAGGAGCGGATCCTGGAGCTGTACCTGAACACCATCTACTTCGGGAACGGCGCCTACGGCGTGCAGGCGGCGGCCAAGGAGTACTTCGGGATCGCCGTCGACCACCTCTCCCTGGGCCAGGCCGCCCTGCTGGCGGGGCTCATCCGGGCCCCCAACCGGACCGACCCCTACGTCGACCCGCAGCGGGCCGCCGGGCGCCGCCGGGTGGTGCTCGACAAGATGGTCGAGCTGGGCCGGGCCTCGGCGGAGGAGGCGGCGGCGGCCGACGCGGAGCCCCTGATCCCGGCCACGCCGGCGGCCGAGCGCTACCCGGCGCCCCACTTCGTGGAGCGGGTCAAGCGCTTCGTCCTCGACGACCCCCGCTTCGGGCCCACCGCCGAGGCCCGTCGCGACCTGCTGTTCCGGGGCGGCCTGCGCATCACCACCACCCTGGACCGGCGCCGCCAGGAGGCGGCCGAGTCGGCGGTGGCCAAGGTGCTGTCCCAGCCCGAGGCCGACCCGGCCGCCGCCGTGGCGTCGATCGAGCCCGGCACCGGCTTCGTCCGGGCCCTGGTGGGGGGGCGGGACTTCTTCGGCACGGCGCCGGAGGCCAAGTTCGACCTGGCCACCCAGGGGAGCCGCCCGGCCGGCTCGGCGTTCAAGCCCTTCGTCCTGGCCGCCGCCCTCGAGCAGAAGGTCCCCGTCACCAAGTTCTACGACGCCCCGGGCACGATGACGATCCCCCTCCCCCGCCAGCCGTGGACGGTGTCCAACTACGAGGGCCAGGGCGGGGGGCGCATGACCCTCCTGGACGCCACCATCCGCTCGGTGAACACCGTCTACGCCCAGCTCATCCTGGACGTGGGGCCGGCCGACGCCGTGGCCACCGCCGCCCGCATGGGGATCACGTCGCCCCTCCAGCCCTACCCGTCGGCCGTGCTCGGGACCAACGACGTCACCCCCCTGGAGATGGCGTCGGCCTACGGGACCCTGGCCAACCGGGGCCTGGCCGTGCCGCCGGCCTTCGTGACCCGGGTGGCGGGCCCCGACGGGAGGGTCCTCTACCAGCACCAGCACTTCCAGAAGCGGGTGCTGGACCAGGCCAACGTGGACGCCGAGGTCGACGTCCTGCGCCAGGTGGTGGAGCGGGGCACCGGGGTGGCGGCCCGCATCGGCCGCCCGGCGGCGGGCAAGACCGGCACCGGCCAGGAGTGGCGGGACGCCTGGTTCGTGGGCTTCACCCCCGAGCTGGCCACCGCCGTGTGGGTCGGCTTCCCCGACCGCCAGCGCTCCATGGTGCCGCCCGCCACCCGCATCGTCGTCACCGGCGGGTCGTGGCCGGCGGAGATCTGGAGCCTGTACACCTCGGCCGCCCTGGCCGACGTGCCCATCAGCGACTTCGCGCCGCCTCCCGCCCCGGCCGCCGACGACGGCGACCCCGTGCTGCGGGTGGTGCCCCCCCTCGTCGGCCTGCCCGTCGAGCAGGCCGAGGACGTCCTCGGGCGCGACGGCTTCCTGGGGGTGCGCGCCGCGGTGCCGAGCGCCGACTACCCGCCCGGCTACGTGGTGGGCGCCACGCCCGACAGCGGGCTGCTGGCGCCCGCCGCCTCGTCGGTGACGCTCCGGGTCAGCACCGGCCCACCGACGGCCACCGTCCCCGACGTGCTCGGCCTGCCCGCCGACCAGGCCCGCCAGCGGGTGGAGGGGGCGGGGCTGGTGGTGCGGGTGGTGACGCAGGCCGAGCCGCCCAGCGCCGGCTCGGCCGGCCGCCTGGGCCTGGCGTGGAAGCAGTCCCCGGGTGCCGCCACGGGGGCCAACACCGGCGACACGGTGACGGTGCACGTCAACCCGCCGGCCTGAGCGGTCCTCCCGACGCCGCCGGGCGGCCCGGCGACACGTTGGGCTCGCCGGCGACGTACCACCGCCAGCGGTGCTCGACGCCGCTGGTGAGACCGACCCGGCCGGTGTTGGCGGGGTCGGCGGGCGGCGGGGTGCCGTCGTCGGCCAGGAACGGGCCCCGGTCGGCGGTGACCAGGTCGGCGCCGTCGTGGGCGCCGGTGATCCCCAGGGCCTGGCACAGCCGGCCCGGCCCCCGGCACAGGTCCCGGTCCCGGGCGGCGCCCGGCCGGGCGGCCCGCATGGCGTCCAGCCCGGTCAACGGGGCCAGGGCCCGCAGCAGGACGGCGACGCCGACGCCCTCCTCGCCGCACACGGCGTTGGCGCACCAGTGGATGCCGTAGGACCGGTACACGTAGAGCAGCCCGGGCGGGCCGAACATGGAGGCGTTGCGGGGCGTGCGCCCCCGGAAGGCGTGGCTGGCCGGGTCCTCCGCCCCGGCGTACGCCTCCACCTCCACCACCCGCCCCGACCGCCGGCCCACCACCAGCACCTTGTTGAGCAGCTCGGGCGCCACCACCCGGGGGTCGCGGCGGTAGAACGCCCGGGGGAGGGGGACGGTCAGGGGCGGCGCCACCGGGCCACCAGGTCGGCGTCCTGCTGGAGGCGCTTGCGGAAGCGGGCCAGCTGGTCGGCGACGGGGCGGGGGCCGGCGCCTCCGGGCGTGGTCCGCCGGGCCACGGCGGCGCCCGGCTCCAGCAGGGCCAGGGCCTCGGTGCCCAGGTCGGGGTGGGCCTCCACCAGCTCGGCCAGGGGCACCCCCCGCTCCACGCAGGACCGCACCAGCCCGCCCACCACCCGATGGGCGTTGCGGAAGGGCATGCCCCGCTCCACCAGCCACTCGGCCAGGTCGACGGCCGCCGAGGCGTCGTCGGAGGCCGCCGCCTGCATGCGGGCGTCGTCGAAGTGGGCGGTGGCCAGGACGCCGGCCATGGCGGGCAGGGCCAGGAGGACCTGGTCGACGGCGTCGAAGAGGGGCTCCTTGTCCTCCTGGAGGTCGCGGTTGTAGGCCAGGGGGAGGCCCTTCAGGGTGGCCAGCATGCCGGCGACGTGGCCGAT
>JBKHXC010000519.1:0-1545 GCA_046566225.1 Acidimicrobiia bacterium | reverse complement strand
TCGGCGTGGTGAGGTCGAGCGTCGCCGATGGGCCGGAGGCGCGTGGCGACGGGCGCGGAGTCGTGGTGGCCGGCGCTGTCGTCGTGCTGGGCAGCGGATCGGCTCGGGCCGGGATCTCGATCGGCCGGCCGCTGGGGCGGCCGCCGGCACCGGCGGCCCACAGGCCCAGGCCGACGAGCGCCAGCAGGAGGACGGCGAGTCCGATCGGCAGCACGACCAGCCAGGGGCTGGCCCGCCGCTCCTGGTTAGCCGGTCGCGCAGGACCGGCGGGGACCGGCGCCGGCTGCTGCCCCCACGACGGCGCGGGAGGGGCCGGGGCGGGAGGCAGCCCCGGCGGCGGCTGGCCCCACGGGCCCTGCGGCGGGGGTGGCGGCGGCGACGGCGGGGGCCACGAGGGCTCGCGCTGAGGTGATGGCCATGCCGGGCCGGGGGGAGGTGGCGGTGGGCCCGGCGGCGGCGTGGCCCACGGCGGCGGCGCGGCGGGTGACGGGGGCGGTGGGGCCGGCGGCGGATCACCAGGCGGGGCGGCCGGCGGCGGCGGTGGCGGGCCGCCGGCTGGCGGGCCCGCGGGGGGCTCGGGCGGCGGCCAGCGAGGCGGCGGGGCGTCAGCCATGACCGGTTGCAGTGTCCCACACGACGGCTCCATCCGCGGACGCCGTCCCACCCGTCCGTAACGTTGCTCCCGTGCTCCTGGCCGCCCTCCTCGCCGTCGCGTGCGTGGTGCTGGCCGCGGTCGCCGCCGCCCAGTCGGTCCGGCTCCGGGGGGTGCCGTCACCGGCGCGGGTCGACGCGCTGGCCCGCGAGGTGGCCGACCTGCGGGCTCGGCTGGCCGGGGCCGAGGCGGCGCTGGCGGCCGAGCGGGCCGCCGTGGCCCGGGGCGAGCGCCAGGCGGCCGAGGCTGGCGACCGGGCCGGCGCCCTGGTCGCCGAGCTGACCGAGGTGCGGGCGCGCCTCGCCGCGGCCGAGGCCGCCCTGGCGGCCGAGCGCGCCGCCGCCGCCGAGCGGCTCGACGCCCAGCAGACGGCCGCGGCCGCCCTCCTCGAGGCCGAGCGGGTGGCGGCGGCCCAGCAGGTCCGGTCGCTCGAGAAGGCGCGGTGCGAAGCCGACGCCCGCCTGGCCGAACGCTTCAGCGCCCTGTCGGCCGATGCCCTGGAACGTTCCAGCACCTCCTTCCTCCAGCTGGCCGAGCAGCACCTGTCCCGCCAGCGCGCCGAGGGTGCGGCCGAGCTCGATGCCCGGGCCACCGCGGTGGCCGGGCTCATCAGCCCGGTGGCCGAGGTGCTCCAGCAGGTCCAGGAGCGCATGCAGCGCCTCGAGGTCTCCCGGGCCGAGGCCGACACCGCCGTCCTGGCCCAGGTCCAGGCGCTGTCGATGGCGCAGCGCGAGCTGCGCTCGGAGACGGCGAACCTCGTCACGGCGCTGCGGGCGCCGGCTGTCCGAGGCCGCTGGGGCGAGCTGCAGCTGCGCCGGGTCGTCGAGGTGGCCGGCATGGTGCGCCACTGCGACTTCGACGAGCAGGTGCGGGCCGTGGGGCCCGACGGTGCC
>JBKHXC010000518.1:0-12848 GCA_046566225.1 Acidimicrobiia bacterium | reverse complement strand
TCGCGACCCTGGAGCCACATGGCATAGGGCGGCATCGTCTGGATGGCGTCCTCGTGGAGGAGGGCGGCCAGGGCGTTCATGTCGTAGCGCTCGAACGCATCGAGGTATCGGCCGAGGAGCGCCTCCTGGTCCGGCGTCAGCGCTCCGGAGGGCTCCGTCGACCGTGCCGCCGCCATCGTCGCCCGGGCCCGCTGCAGGGCGCTGTTGACGGCGGGGACCGATGCGTCGAGCAGCTCGGCCACCTCGCGCACCGGCCACGCCAGCACCTCGCACAGGACGAGGGCGGCCCGCTGGCGGGCGGGGAGGCGCTGGAGGGCGGCCACGAAGGCGAGGCGGATCGTGTCGCGCGTCGCCGCCACCTCGCCGGGATCGCCATCGAGGTCGAGCACGTGCTCGTCCGCCACCGGGGTGATCCAGCGGTCCTCGGGCAGGCCGTCGCCGAGGTGCTCGGCGTGGGGCGTGCGAACCGGTCCGAGGTCGACGGGCCGGGCTCGTCGCTGGGGGCTGCGGCCCATGTCGATGCACACGTTGGCGGCGATGCGGAACAGCCAGGTCCGCACGCTGCTGCGCCCCTCGAACCGGTCGGCGGCCTGCCAGGCCTTGACGAGGGTCTCCTGAACGGCGTCCTCGGCCTCCGCTCCGGAGCCGAGCATCCGGTAGCAGAAGCCGGTCAGCTCCCGGCGGTGCCGGTCGAGGTGCTCGGCCGCCAGGTCCACCGGGGACGCGGTCACGGCGATCATGGTAGGTCCGATCGGTCAGGGGCGGCGCCCAGGAGCAGCTCGTCGACGCCGGCGATCAAGAGCAGGTCGCGCAGCGCCGGGTCGACGTCGACGAGCAGGACGCGGCAGCCGAGCCGGCCGGCGGCGACGGCGAGCCGGCACAGCTCGTCGACGGCCTCCAGGTCCGGGGGAAGGGGCTCCGGCCCGGCCACCGCGTCACCCGTCGGCGGCGGCCCGGATGGCGGCGATGTCGATCTTGACCATGCCGAGCATCGCCCGCATGGCTCTGTCGGCCCGCTCGGGCCGGGAATCGTCGAGAAGGCTGCCGAGCTCGCTGGGGCAGACCTGCCACGACAGCCCGTACCGGTCCTTGAGCCACCCGCACTGGACCTCGTCGCCGCCGTCGGCCAGGGCGGCCCAGTACCGGTCGACCTCGGCCTGGTCGGCGCATTCCACGAGGAGGGACACGGCCTCGGTGAAGCGGAACTCCGGACCACCGTTGATGGCCGTGTAGGGCTGGCCGTCGAGGGTGAAGTCGACGGTCAGCACCGTCCCCGGCTCCCGGGGACCGGCCTCGGTGTAGTGGCTGACGCGGGTGATCTCCGAGTTGGGGAAGATGCCGCAGTAGAACTCGGCGGCCTCCAGGGCCTCGGTGTCGAACCACAGGTTGGGGACGATGCGGGGCACGGCTCAGACCTCCGGTTGCGGCGTCGGGGGCGTCCCGCCGCCGTCGACGTTCACCATCCACGACGTGCCGAAGCGGTCGGTGCACATGCCGAACCGAGGCGACCAGAAGGTCTCGCCCAGCGCCATCGTGATCCTCCCGCCGTCGGCGAGCGCCTCGAAGATCCGGGTCGCCTCGTCGGGATCCGTGAGCGTCAGGCTGACGGCCATTCCCTTCATGCCGGCGCCGTCGCCGGTCGGGTCGTCGGAGGCCATGAGCAGGTCGCCGCCGCCCAGGCTCAGCGCGGCGTGGATGACCAGGTCCGGGTTCGGCGGTCCCGGCGGGGGCTCCGCTCCCTCGGGCATGTCGGCGACGGTCATCACGTCGAGCTGACCGCCGAGGACCTCGTGGTAGCGGGTCATCGCCTGGCTGCAGGTGCCGGTGAAGAACAGGTACGGATGAAGGGACATGGTGTGCGCTCCATCTCCGGGGGACGTGGCCATGGGTGCAGACGGAGCGGATGGCCCGAGGTCATCGGTCCCGTGCCCGATCTTCCCCGGTGCCGGTCGACCAGCCTCGCCGGCTCGATCCGGCCGGCCGGCCCCGGCCCTCAGGCGTCCGGCGGCGGTGGGGCGCGGCGCTCCCGCACGGCCAGGCGGAGGCGGAACACGGGGCCGAGGACGGTGGCGGCGTGGCGGCCCAGGGCGGTGCGCACGGCCTTCTTGACCATCCACGCCGCCCACCCGGCGGCGGTGGTGGGGGGCGGGGGCCGGGGTGGGCCGGGGTCGGGGGCGGGGGGCGGCGGCCAGGCGCCGGGCACCGCCTTGGAGGCGGCCGACGCCGCCCGCACCCGGGTCATCAGCGCCAGGCGGGGCGACGCCCCCGGGCCGGCGGCGCCCCCACCCCCGCCGGCGGGGCGGGGGCCACCGGCGGGGGCGGGGGCGGGGCCACCTCGACCCGCCCGGCGGCCGGGCCGGCCTCGGCCCGCAGGCGCCGCCGGTCGCCGTCGTCGGCCACCACCACGGCGGCGGCCCGGCCCCACAGGGCCCGGGCCACCCGGCCGCCGGGGGCCAGCGGCAGGCCGGCCAGGTCGTCCACCTCCAGGGTCACGCGCCGCCAGGGGACCAGGGCGGCGACCAGGGCGGCGCCGTCGACGGCCGCCAGCCGGCGGCGCAGGGGCAGGCCGGGCTCCAGGCGCAGCACCAGGTGGTCGTAGGACCGGGCCCGGCGGGCCAGCGCCACCGCCGCGCCCAGGCCGGCCAGCGGGCGGTGGTGGTGGGCGGCGCTGGGTCGGGGCGAGAGCACCTCGACGTCGTGGCCGGCGGCGCACAGCCGGCCCACGACGGCCAGCGCCCGGCGGGCCGACGGGCCGGGCATGGGCGGGTAGGACCCTACGACGAGGACGCGCACGCCACCGCCTCCAGGTCGGCCTCCATGCGGTCGAGCACGGTGGACCAGGCGTAGTTGGACACCACGTAGTCCCGGCCGGCGGCGGCCAGGGCGTCCGCCGCCGCCCGGTCGTCGGCCAGGGCCACCAGGCACTCCTCCAGCTCGACCTCGTCGGCGTAGGTGAGCCCGCCCCCCGAGCGCTCGCAGTGCCAGGTCACCACGTCGCTGGCGGCGTTGGCCACCACCGGGGTGCCGGCCAGCCACGCCTCCATCACCGTGCGGGAGAAGCTCTCGTTGCGGCTGGGCTGCACGTAGGCGGCCGCCGCCGCGAAGGCGTTGTCCCGCTCGCGGTCGTCCAGGAACCCCAGGTCGACGACCCGCTCAGAGGCCACGTCGGCCGCCATGGGCGGCCCCACGCCGATGGTCACCAGGTCGAACGGCAGCCGCCCCCGCTCGACGGCGCGGGTGAAGGCGTGCAGGAGCCAGTCCCAGCCCTTGCCGTCCTCCCGCCGGCCGGCGAAGAGCACGAACGGCCGGCGCAGGCCGTGGCGGGCGCGGAAGCCCTCGGCGTCGTAGCCGTCGGGGATGTCGACGCCGGCGCCGGTGACGGCGTGGCGGGGGGCCACGCCGCCCAGGCGGTGGCCCAGCTGGTGCTCGGGCTCGCTGAGGAACCACACGCTGGCCGACTGGGCCAGCAGCGGCCGGTAGACGTCCAGCCGGGCGTAGGGCTCGTCGTGCAGGCAGGGGATCACCACGCTGCGCTCGGGCGCGATGGCCGAGCAGGCCACCGCCGGCCAGAACAGGTAGGGCGAGAACACCAGGGCGTCGTAGGCGCCGGCGTGGCCCACCAGGTAGTGGAACAGCTCCGGCACCCGGAACAGCCCGTTGACCCACTCGAGCTGCTCGTCGAGCGACACGTCGTCGCCGTCGCGGATCCGGCGGTTGACCGTCTCCCAGCGCCGGCTGGAGCGGGGGACGACGGTGGGGAACCGGCGCACGGTGAGCGGGCCGCTGCGGCTCACGCCCGGCGGGTACTCGTTGGCCCAGGTGTAGTGGCTGCGGGCGCAGATGGTGAGGACCTCCACGTCCCACCCCCGCGCCGCCAGGCCGTGGGCCGCCTCCCGCGACACCGCCTCCGAGCCGCCCACCACCCCGTCGCCGTAGCGCAGCGGGACGAAGCCGACCCGCCCCTTGTCACCCACGGACGGGCGCCTCCACCACCGACACCACGGTGTCGATCATCCGCTTGCCGGTGACGGCCAGGGAGAAGTGCCGCACCCGGGCCCGGCCGGCCTCGACCAGCCCCCGGCGGAGGGCGCCGTCGCCCAGCACCCGGTCCACGGCGGCGGCCACCAGCACGGGGTCCTTGCCGGGGAGGAGCACGGCGGCGTCGCCCGCCGTCTCGGGCACGGCGGCGGCGGCCAGGGCCACGACGGGCACGTCGAAGCGCATGGCCTCCAGCACGGGGACGCAGAACCCCTCGTGCTCGGACAGGCACACGAACACGTCGGCCGCCGCGTAGTGGGCCAGCAGCTCGGGGAACGGCAGGCTGTCGGTGAGCCGGACCGCCCCTCCCAGGCCCAGCTCGGCGATCAGCTCCTCCAGGGCCCACCAGTACCGCTGCGAGGTGCGCCCCCCGACGAGCGAGAGGCGGGCCCCCGGCGCGTACAGCCGCCGGTAGGCGGCGAAGGCGGCCACCACGTCGTGCTGGCACTTGTTGGGCGCCACCCGGCCGACGAAGAGCCAGTGGGGGCCGGCCGGCCCCCGGGCCCGGCGCAGCCGCCCCAGGGTGCGGGCGTCGGGGGCGACGTCGTAGTCGGCGAAGTCCACCAGGATGGGCGCCACCGCGGTCCGGGCGAACCCGGCGTCGGCCAGGTCGGCCTCGTTGAAGCTGGAGTCGGCGATCCCGAAGGAGGCGGCGGGCGCCAGCAGGCGCAGCTGCTCGCGGCCGGCCCGCATGCTGTGGGCGGCCAGCGGCTCCCAGCGCTCGAAGTACCGGGGGAGGGTGATGTTGTGGTAGTCGACGACGAGGGGCAGCCCCAGCTCGCAGAGGGCGGCCGCCATGGGGCTCCCCGTGGAGCTGTGGTCGAGCAGCCACGGACGGCCGCCGGCCGGCGGCCGGAAGTCGGCGAACGGCCGGGCCCGGTGGCGCACCTCATCGTGGATGTCGTCGGCGTAGATCTCCGAGTCGTAGCCGGCCGCCCGCAGGAGGCGCTGGAGCCGGCGCACGTGCATGCCGATGGCGTCGTGCTCGGCGAAGGTCGGGAGGAACTGGTGGACGGCGGTGGGCACTACCGGCTCGGCCCGCCCCCGGTCGACTCGACGCCGGCCCGGAGCTGGTCGAGCTCGGCCTGCTGGCGGGCGACGGTGGCCTCCAGGGCCTCGATGCGCTCCCGCGCCGCCGTGCCCAGGACCACCGTGGCCTGGCCCAGCAGCGACAGGTGGCGGGCCGCCTGGTGGGCGTGCCAGGCGCCCACCCGGGCCGCCGCCCGCCGGGCCAGTCCCCGCACGCTGCGGCGCGAGCCGCCGGGCACGACCACCGCCACCGCCGACCGCCGCTCCACCAGGGCCAGGGCGGCGTCCACGTCGCCGGGCGCCACGTCCACGGCGTCGAGGCGGCCGGCCGCCCGCCGGATCCGCTCCACCTCGGCGGCCGGGAACCCCGGCGACGCCGACAGGGCGCGGGCGCGCTCGGAGATCTCGGCCACCAGCGCCGGCCCGGCGGCGGGCGGCTGGTCCTCGGTCATCGGCGCGGAGGGCTCGGGTCGATGGCCGTGAGACTAGCGGGGGGAGGGCGCCGCCCCCGGGGGCGCCGGCGTCACCACCACCGCCACCCGGCACGACGCCGCCCCGTCGAGGTGGTCGAACCAGGCGTAGCCCTCCTGGACCAGGGTGAGGACCAGCTCGTGGCGCCCCGGGCGGCCGGGCAGCTCGACCGCCACGTCCACCGACGCCGCCCGGCCGGGGGCGACGGGGTGGGGCAGGTCGCTGCGGGGCCCCTCCCCGCCCCCCGCCCAGCGGTACGAGGCGTGCACCGGGTGGTAGGGCCAGGCGCTGGACAGCCAGCCCCGCCCGCCGTTGCGCACCTCCACCCGCACCGACGCCCGTCCCCCCGGCGGGCCCTCCACCACCCCGGCGGCGGGCGTCAGGCGGACGGCGGGGTCCACCACGAACTCGGTGGGGGGGCAGCGCCGGCGGTTGGACCGGGCGGCCAGGGCGGCCACCCCGGCCGCGCCCCGGACCGCGGCGGCGGCCCGGTCCAGGGCGCCGGCCGGCGGGCGGGCGGTGGCCAGCAGGTTGACCACGCCGTGGGCGGCCAGCAGGCGCCGCAGGTGCCCGGCCGACCCCACCGCCGCCGGCCGGCCCCGCCCGTCGAAGGAGAACACCCGGGGGTGGGTGGCCCGCACGGCGCCCAGCAGGTCGGCGAAGGTGGCGTCGTGGAAGCGCCTGAGGGCCACCGGGTTGACCTCGAGGACCAGGTCGGGGCGGAACCGGGCCAGGGTGGCCGACGCCCCCCGCAGCACCCGCAGCTCCGAGCCCTCCACGTCCATCTTCACCAGGTCCAGGCGGTCGAGGCCCCGCTCGGCCACGAACCGGTCGAGGGTGGTGGCCTCGACCCTCGTCGTCGCCTCCCCGCCCCCGGCGGGGACGTGGGAGCCGGCCGGGTCGTCCTCGCTCACGGTGAAGTCCAGGGCGCCCTCCCGGTCGTAGAGGGCCAGGCGCTCGGCGCTCACGTTCCCGGCCCCGTTGGCCGCCAGGTTGGCCAGCAGGTAGGCGAAGTTGGACGGCGCCGGCTCCAGGGCATACACCCGGCCCCGCGGGCACATCCGGCTCAGGGCGAGGGTGACGGGCCCGATGTTGGCCCCCACGTCGAGGGCCACGGCGTCGGGCGCCAGCCGCCGGCGGAGCAGGGCCTCCAGCCCCGGCTCGTAGGCCCCGCCCGAGCGCTCGACCAGGCGCAGCACGCCGTGGTCGGCGTCGTGGCCGGTCAGGGCCAGCGCCTCCCCCGCCACCCGCAGCACCACCGTGGCGTCGGCCACCTCAGCCCCCGGCCAGCCCGTGGGCGGCGAGCACCCGGGCCCACCGGGCCCGGCTGGGCGCCAGGTCCAGCTCGGCGGCCCGGGCCGAGCCCGCCTTGCGCAGCGAGCGGCGCAGGACGTCGTCGCCCAGGACCACCGCCACCGCGGCGGCCACCCGCAGCGGCTCCTTGGCGTCGAGCACGACGCCGGCGCCGGCCAGGGTCTCGGGCACGGCGGTGGACGCGTACGCCACCACCGGGACGCCGGCCGCCATGGCCTCCACCAGCGGCACGCAGTAGCCCTCGTGCTCCGACAGGCACACGAACACCGACGCCGCGCGGTAGCGGGCCACCAGCTCGTCGTGGCCCACCGGGCCGGTGAGCGCCACCGCGTCGGCCACCCCCAGGGCGCGGGCGTGGGCGGCCACCGCCTCCCGGTAGCGGGCCGACGCCGAGGCCCCCACCAGGGTCAGGCGGGCGCCGGGGTCGTAGAGCCGGCGGTAGGCGGCGAAGGCGCGCACGACGTCGTGCTGGCACTTGTTGGGCGCCACCCGGCCGACGAAGAGCCACTCGGCCGGGCCGTCCGGCTCCCCGTCGCCGGCCAGGGCGGCGAACGGCGCCAGGTCGACGAGGATGGGCGCCACCGCCGTGCGCCGGCAGCCGGCGGCGGCCAGCTCGGCCTCGTTCCACGCCGAGTCCCCCACCCCCAGCGCCGCCCGGGGCGCCAGGTGCCGGAGCTGGCGGACGCCCCACGCGCACTCGTAGGCGGCGTCGGGCTCCCAGCCGGCGTTCCACCCCGGGGGGGTCACGTTGTGGTGGTCCAGGACCAGCGCCTGGGGGCGGGCGGCGACGAAGTCGGCCACCGCGGCGCCCACCGCGTGGTGGTACACGACCACGTCGTCGGCGGCGGCGGGGACGGCGGCGCCGTAGTCGGCGTAGGCCCGGGCCCGGCCGGCCAGGGAGGGGTGGACGGCCTCGGCGAACACGGTGGACGCCAGCCCCAGCTCCTCCTCGGCCAGCCGCTGGAGCTGGAGGAGGTGGTTCCCCACCGCGCTGGGCTCCAGCGTGCGCACGAACTGGTGGAGGGCGCCCATCAGCCGGCCAGCAGCTCGGCCATGCGGTCCTCGAACACCCGCGCCGAGCGCCCCAGGGCCAGCTCGTCGACCCGCCGCCGCCCGGCGGCCACCAGCCGGCGGCGCAGGTCGGCGCCGGTCACGACGCGGTGCACGGCGGCGGCCACGGCCACCGGCTCCTTGCCGGCCAGCACCACGGCGGCGTCGCCCACCGTCTCGGGGACGGCGCCGGCGGCGAAGGCCACCACCGGCACGTCGTGGGCCATCGCCTCCAGCAGGGGGACGCAGAACCCCTCGTGCTCCGACAGGCACACCAGCACGCCCGCCGCCCGGTAGTGGGCGGCCAGGGCCGCCCCGCTCACCGACCCGGTGAGGGCCACGGCGTCGCCCAGCCCCAGCCGGTCGGCGGCCGCCGCCACCGCCGCCGCGTAGGGCGAGCCCGCCGCCCCCACCAGGCGCAGGCGGGCGTGGGGGTCGTACAGGCGCCGGTAGGCGGCGAAGGCCCGCACCACGTCGTGCTGGCACTTGTGGGGGGCGACCCGGCCCACGAAGAGCCAGTCGGCCGAGCCGTCGCGGCCGCCCCGCCGCAGCCGGTCGAGGAGCCGCCCGTCCGCCTCCTCCCGGCCGGCGTCGAGGTCGACCAGCACGGGCGACACCGCCGTGCGCCGGCAGCCGGCCTCCTCCAGCTGGGCCCGGTTCCACCCCGACACGGCCAGGCCCAGCTCGGCGGCGGGGGCCAGGCGGCGGAGCTGGCAAGCCCCGACCTCGAGCTCGGCCGCCACCGCCGGCTCCCACCGGGCGGCGAAGCGGGCCGGGGTGACGTTGTGGTGGTCGAGCACCAGCGGCTCGGGGCGGCGGCGGAGGAACTCGCCCACCACGCTGCCGGTGCTGAAGTGGTACAGGAGCCGGGTGGGCCGGCCCCCCGTCGCCGGCCGGTAGGTGGCGAGGGGGCGCACCCGGGCGCCGGGCGCCGGGCGGATGCCGTCGGCGTACACCTCGCCGGCCACGCCCATCCCCCCCAGCACCCGCCGGGCGTGGAGGGCGTGGGCGCCGACCGCGTCCCGGGGGGCGAAGGTGGCGAGGAACTGGTCGACGGCCGTCACCGGGACGGGCGCCCGGCGCCGGGGGCGGTCACGGGGCGGCCGGCGGGCGGGCGGGGGCGGTCACGGGGCGGCCGGCCGGCGGGCGGCCACGGCGTACGCCGGCCCGCCGGCGACCCCGCCGTGGTCGGCCAGGCCGGCGTCGGCCAGGCCGGCGTCGGCCAGCCGGAGCCGCCAGGTGGCCGGGTGGAGGGGACGGGGGCCGGCCAGGTCGGCCTCCACCGGGGAGCGGCCGGCGGCCCAGGCGACGGGGTCGGCGTCGACGACCACGACCGTGCCCCCGGGCGCCAGGGCGGCGGCCGCCTCCCGGGCCAGGGCGGCCAGGGCGCCCGGCGGGCGGCGGGCGGCGGGACCGCTCACCACCACCGCGCCGAGCGGGCCGGCGACCACGAGCGCGTCGGGCGGGCCGGCGGCGGTGGGCGGGCCGGCGGGGGCCTCCCCGGCGGCGGCGCCGGCCACCGTCTCGATCCCCGCCGCCTCCAGGCCGGCGGCCAGCGCCGGGCAGCCGACCAGCGCCACCGCCCCCGGCGGGTCGCCCACCAGGCCGGCCACCACCGCCGCCCACGGCTCGGCCGGCGGGTAAAAGGAGGCGGCGGTGGCCCCGGTGGGGTCGCCGGCGTGGGCGCCGGCCCGCTCCAGGGCGTCGACCCGCTCGCCCAGCAGCCGCACCGCCTCGGTGATCGTGCAGGCGAAGGCGCTGACCTGCACGGCCACGTGGCGCACCTCCCACGACACCGCCCGGTGGACGAGCCCCTTCAGCCGGCGGACGGCCGCCCGGGGCGACGCGATGGGTGGCCGGGCGTCGACGTAGGCGGCGTCGTCGGCCCGGGCCAGGGCGGCGCCGAAGCCGTGGCCGGCGCCGGCGGGGGCCGGCGCGAAGGGGGCGAACGACGACTCCAGCTCCTCCTCCAGGGCGGCCACCGCCGGGTCGGCGGCCCGCCGCCGGCGCACCTCGGCGTCGATGTCGTCCGCCAGCCGCTGGTGGTCGATCAACCCGGCCACGCCGGCGGAAGCTAGTGCCCTGGCCACGAACCTTGGCCGCGTTCGCAGGCGCAAGGTCCGTGGCCGCGCCCGCCGCCGCAGGCGGCGTCTGCGGCTGCGGACGCCCGGGGAGGACGGGGCGGAGGCGGCGCGAGCCCCGCTCGCCCGCCCGAGCACGGTCCAACTCGACCGACTGGAGTGAGCGAAGCGAACGAATGAGGCCGAAGCACTAGGGCTGGAGGGCCGGGGCCTGGATCGCCTTCTCGATCACCCGGTCGATGAAGCCGTAGTCCTTGGCCTCCTGGGCGGTGAACCAGCGGTCCCGGTCGGAGTCGGCCTCGATGCGCTCGACCGGCTGGCCGGTGTGGAAGGAGATGCGCTCGGCCATCATCCGCTTGAGGTAGATGATCTGCTCGGCCTGGATGGCGATGTCGGCGGCCTGGCCCTGCATCTGCCCCGACGGCTGGTGCATCAGGATCCGCGAGTGCGGGAGGGCGTAGCGCTTGCCCGGGGTGCCGGCGCACAGCAGGAACTGCCCCATGGAGGCGGCCAGGCCCATGCACACCGTCGAGACGTCGCAGGGCACGTACTGCATGGTGTCGTAGATGGCCAGGCCGGCGGTGACCGAGCCCCCGGGCGAGTTGATGTAGATGCTGATGTCGCGCTCGGGGTCCTCGGCGGCGAGGAGCAGGAGCTGGGCGCAGAGCAGGTTGGCGGAGGGATCGTCCACCTGCGTGCCCAGGAAGATGATCCGCTCCTTCAGCAGGCGCTGGTAGATGTCGCTCGAGCGGTCGGCGTACTGCTGGGCGACGGCGGCGGGGAGGGGCGAGGGCATGGCCCCACGCTACCGCCGGCGCCGGCCTGGCTCAGGCGAGCGGGGACCGGGCGGCTCAGCCGCCCCGCCCCGCTCTGGCTGGTGCGGTGGCCACAGACCTTTGCCGCGATCGCAGGCGTCGAGGTCCGTGGCCGCACTGGCCGCCGCAGGCGGCCTCCACGGCTGCGGACACCGGGGAAGGACAGGCCGGAGGCGGCGCGAGCTCCGCTCGCCCGCCGGAGCACGATCCGACTCGGCCGAATGGAGTGAGCGGAGCGAACGAACGAGGCCGACGCACTAGGCGCCGGCGACGATGGCGCTCACCGGCGACGGCAGGGCCCGGCCGCCCACGGAGCCGAGGAAGGCGGCGTCGCCGAAGGAGAAGATGCCGCCGTCGGCCGCCACGAAGCGGTAGCCCTTGCCGGTGGACGACCGGACCATGCCGACGATGGGCTGGTTGAGCCGGATGGCCCCGGTGGAGCCGTGGAAGGCGGCGTCGCCGAAGGCGAAGATGCCGCCGTCGCGGGCGACGAGCCAGTAGCCCTTGCCCGCCTTGGTCGAGGCCATGCCGACCACCGGCTGGTTGAGGCCGATGGCGCCGGTGGAGCCGAAGAACCCGGCGTCGCCGAAGGAGAACAGGCCGCCGTCGGCCGCCACGAACCAGTAGCCGCCGCCGGTCGGGCTGGCCGTCATGCCCACGATGGGCTGGTTGAGCCGGATGCCGCCGGTGGAGCCGAAGAAGCGGGCGTCGCCGAAGGCGAACACCCCGCCGTCGCGGGCCACCAGCCAGTAGCCCTTGCCGGTCGGCGTGGCCGCCATGCCCACGATGGGCTGGGCCAGGGGCCTGCCGCCCATGGACCCGAAGAACCCGGCGTCGCCCTGGGCGAACACGGCGCCGTCGGCGGCGGCCAGCCACGTGCCCGAGCCGGTGGCCGTCGAGGCCGCCGCCACGATGGGCGAGCGGGTCCCCACGCCGGGCAGGGCGGCGGCGGCGCCGAACGAGTACGTCTCGCCGCCGGCGCCGGCCAGCCGGTACCAGTCGGTGCCCGACAGGATCGGCACGGCGGCGGGCACGAAGGAGGCCGGCGCCTGCATGAACACCTGGGTGACCCACAGCTTTCGGCCCGACCACACCACGCCGATGCCCACCGTGTTGAACCTGGCGTCCGTCAGGTTGGCGAAGTGGGGCGGGCTGGCCACCAGGGCGTCGTGGATGCTCTGCACGCTGGGCCCGTAGCCCACGTTCTCGCCCAGCGCCCGCCAGCCCGAGGGCACCTGCGAGGACAGGACGGGGTTGTGCGACATCACGTCGGTGGCGGCCATGTTCGACGACCACGCCCGGGCGACGTCGGTGAGGCGGGCGTCGACGGACAGCGGGGCCAGCCCGCGGGACTGGCGCAGCCCGTTCAGCCGGTCGGCGAAGCCCTGCTCGTCGCTCGGGCGGGCCGTGGCGCCCCCGGCCAGCAGCGGGATCCCCGCCATCACGATGGCCACGGCCACGATGACCTTCGCCAGCTTTCCCACAGGGGTCGCCTCCTCGCATCCCGGGAGGCGCGGCCCCCCGCTTCGGTGGCCCGGCTGCCATCGCGGGGTGGTCCCGCGGAAGGCCCGTGGCTTTGCGTCGCCCGGGTTTCCCCGGGGTTGCCCTTTCGGTCGGTCACCCGTTGTGTCGGCGCGCGGGAGCGAGGACTTGATGTCGGGACCACGGGGGCTCGCCGGCCCGGGGGGAGCCCGCGGCTTGTCGCGCCGTTCGTCCGGACCGCCACCATCGGTGCCGGCGGGGGCCGCCGGGCCCGCGCCGGCGTCCATGCGGCACCGAGTGGCGCTCTACGCCCTTCCCTGCCGCATGAACCCGGGCCCGACCGTGCCGGGGTGCACGATCATCGTCTCCGCCGGTCGAGCAGGTCGGCTCTGGAGGCTCCGGTGACGGGGTCGAGGTGGTGCACCACCACGACAGGGACGGCGAGGCCCTCGGGCAGCCCACCCGCGCCCAGGGCGGCCAGCCCCCCGGCCGAGGCGGCGATCGCGACCACGGCCGGCGCCCGCCCGGGCGGCGGGCGCACCGCTCACACCGTCCCTACGCTCCCGGC
>JBKHXC010000517.1:0-5560 GCA_046566225.1 Acidimicrobiia bacterium | reverse complement strand
CCGCTGGGCCGCCACCCTCGACCACGCCGCCCGCGTCCACCGGTTCTCGCCCGCCGGCGTGGCCGACGTGTGCCGGGAGGAGCTGCTGGCGCCGGTGCCCCTGGCCGACGGCGCCTGACCGGCGAGGCCCGATCGGCGCCTCCGGCGAGCGGGGCGAGGCCGGCGGGGCCCGCACCCGCTCGGCGGTCCAGGCTGCCGCCCTGAGTCCGCGGCGTCGTCGCCGAAGCCCCTCAGCGGGCGGCGCTTGCCGCTGGGAACGCGACGGAGGTTGTGGCCGGTGCACTAGAAACGGGCCGTGCTCGTCCCCGCGGCAGGCGCCCGTCGCCGTCGCCCCCGGCCCCGCCGCCCGCGCCGGGCCTCCCGAGCCGCCCGGCTGGCTCTGGCCGCCGTCCTGCTCGCCGGTGCCCCGGCGTGCGGAGGCGACGGCGACGGGGCCGCCCCCCGCCAGCGGGAGGCGGCGGGCGCCTGGGCCGCCATGGCGCCCTCGCCGCTGGCCGGGCGCACGTTCCCGGCCGCAGCATGGACGGGGCGCGAGCTGCTCGTGTGGGGGGGCAACGGCCCCGACGGCGCGCTGGGCGACGGCGCCCGCTACGACCCGGCTGCCGACCGGTGGGGCGCCATGGCGCCGGCGCCGCTGCCCCCGGCGCCCGCCCGCATGGTGTGGAGCGGGCGGGAGGCGATCGTGTGGGGAGCGGCGGGCGGCGCCGCCTACGACCCGGCGGCCGACTCGTGGCGCGAGCTGCCCGCCGCCCCGGTCACGCCGCGGGCCCGCAGCACCGCGGTGTGGACGGGCGCCGAGATGCTGGTGTGGGGTGGCACGGCCGACGGCGCCTACCTGGCCGACGGGGCGGCGTACGACCCGACGGAGGACTCGTGGCGCCCGCTGCCGCCAGCGCCCCTCGCCGGCCGGACCGGGCACGTGTCGGCCTGGACGGGGGCGGAGCTCGTCGTGTGGGGCGGCGCGGCCGGGGGCGAGGCCCGCTTCGCCGACGGCGCCGCCTACGACCCGGCGGCCGACCGCTGGCGGCCCGTGGGGCCGTCCCCGCTGGAGCCGCGCGTGGGCGGCGGCTCGGCGTGGGGCGACGGCGCCCTCCACGTCTGGGGCGGGGGCGGCGCCGCCGGCCACCTGGCCGACGGGGCGTCCTACGACCCGGCGAGCGACGCCTGGCAGGCCCTGCCCGCGTTCGAGGCGCTGGCCGCCCGCGGCGGCCACGCCGTGGCGTGGACCGGGAGCGAGCTGCTGATCTGGGGCGGGGGCGACGACGTCGTGTTCGGCAACGGTGCCCGGTTCGCGCCCGGGAGGGGATGGGCCCTGCTCCCCCGGCCGCCCATCGCCGGGCTGGCCAACGGCGCCTCGGCGTGGACGGGCGAGGAGTGGCTGGTCTGGGGCGGCGGAGCCGGCGAAGGAGCCCGCTTCCGGCCGTGAGGAGCATCGGCTCGGAACCAGAGGTTCCGAGCCGAGCTGGCGGGTGCTCCGGCCGGGCGGCGGAGCCGCCGGCCTCCGCCCTGCCCTCCCCGGAGGGCGGCCCGGGGGGCCGCCTTCGGCGGCGTCCGGCGGCCGCCGGCGGTGCTCATCGTTCCCCAGGCCGCCCCGCGGGGGCGTGCTCGCCCTTCCGCCTCACTTGGCGATGGGCGGGGCCCCGTCGGCTTCGGCCCGCTCGACCACCAGCCGGCCCACCTTGGTGCCGACCTCCAGGCCCACCTCGTTGTCCTTGCGCCAGTGGATGCCGCCCCACAGCCGGGAGTCGGCGGCCTCGTCGGCCTTGGACCGGAAGTCGGCCTCGTTGTCCGGGAACAGGTGGGCGAGCACCTCGGCGGCCGCCCCCGAGTAGGTGGCATGGCCCGAGATGTACGACGGGAAGAACGGGGTCTCGATGTAGGGCGTCCACGTCGGGTCGATCCCCAGGTCGCGCACGCCGTTCTCGGGCCGCGGGTCCCAGTAGGCGTACTTGGCGTCCCAGGCGGCGACGCCGGCGTCGGCCAGGGCCACGTTGGCCAGGGCCATGGCCCGCTCCGCCTGCGGCTCGCTCGGCCTGAGGTCCCGGAGGTAGGCCAGCGCCACCTGGTTCCAGATCCCGGGGGGCAGCGGCGTGCCCTGGCCGCCGGCCCAGAACGTCGCCGTGCGCCTCTGCTCCTCGGTGAGCTCGCCCTTGACCCGCACGACCTCCTCGGCCTGGGCCCGGAACTCGGGGGAGCCGAACACGGGCGGCGGCGGCGGGCGGAACTGGTCGCCCGAGGTCATCACCCACGTCCCCCACGTGCCGGCCAGGGGCTGGACGGGGTTGGCGACCGACCCCGGCGGCGGCGCCCACCAGCGGGGCGGCCCGCCCGGGCGCACCCCGTCCCACTCCCGGTCGGGACCGTCCGCCCTGGCGTGGTCGACCACCCGCTGGCCGATGGCCCGGCCCAGGTCCAGGCCGGCGGCCACGTCGCTCGGCCAGTTGGCGCCGGCCTGGACCCGTGACAGGCCGGCCTGGTCGGCGGCCTCCTCCAGCCGCAGGGCCGGTCGCTCGGGGAACAGGTAGGCCAGGACCACCGAGGCGGCCCCGGCGACGGCGGCGTGCTCGGACGGGTACGACGGGTCGGGCCCGGCCGGCGACAGCCGCTCGACCACCTCGGGCGCCTCCCGGTCGTACTCGTACTTCCAGTGCCAGGCGGCGACCACGGCGTCGTAGGCGGCCACGCTGACCAGGGCGTAGGCCCGGGAGGCGTTGGGCGGGTCCTTCTCCCGGGCCGACACGAACTCGAGGGCCATCTCCACCCAGGGGGCGCTGACCGGCTCGCCGTCGCCCGCCCACTTGCGGACGATGTCCTCCACCTCCGGCGTCCGGTCGGCGGCCAGCTGCCGCAGCTCGGCCTCGTCGGCCGCCGCCTCGGCCGAGCCGCCGGCCGGCGGCGGGGGCACGGGCACCTCGGTGGGGGACCCGAGGACCCACGTCCTCCACCGGCCCGCCGTCGGCTCGGCCGCCCGGCGCTCGTCGTCGGCCGACGCCCCACCGCCGCCGCCGTCGTCGCTGCAGGCGGCGGCCACCACGGCGACGGCCGCGGCGAGGGCTAGCGCCGCCCACCGGCGGCGGAGGGGCGACGAGATGGTCGGGTCGGGCATGGGTCTCCTCCGGGTCGGGACGGCGGCGGGCCCTGCGCTCACGGCGGCGGGCCGGCGGCGGGCGGTCCGGGTCACGGCCGCGCCAGCGGGGCGGCGGCGTAGGCGATGGCCACCGGCTCGCACCAGATCACGATCGAGCGCACCGCGTCGGTGGGGACGTCGCCGGGCAGGAGGTAGTTCTGGCTCCCCACGGTGGACTTGAGGTTGCCGAGGTCGACGTACGGGCTGCCCACCGCCTCCTCGCTGGTCGCCGGTGCCTCCGCCCGGCTGAGCCACACGAACAGGTCCGTGTTGGTGGTCACCCGGAAGTCGTCCTCGAAGCGCAGGTACCGGCGGCCGTCGGCCAGCTGGTACAGCCGGGCCGTTCCGGTGCCCTCCATCTCGAGAGGGACGAACCGCCCCTCGGCGACCACCGCCTCGGCGCTCATGCCCTCGATGGGCGCCTCCGTCAGCGGGGTGTCGACCTGCTGGTCGACGATGGCCACCCACGGGCCGGTGGTGTCCACGTCGAGGCGGATGCGGCCGGTGTGGATTGCGAACCCGTCGCCCTTCCCGGGGCAGGCGCCCTCGGCCACGGGCCGGGGCTTGCGGGGGGGCGGGTCGGCGGTGATCGTCAGGCCGCCGGCCTCGCAGGTCCACCGGACCCGCCACTGGATGGCGTCGTCGAGGATGGTGAACGCCGCCGTCCGCGCCGGCCCCGTCCCCTCCAGGGTGACCACCGTCTCCCAGCGGGGGGCGGCCCGGCTGGCCGGCGCCGACGTGGGTGCCGGCGCCGCCGTGGTGGCGGGCGGCGCGGTGGTGGGAAGGGCCCCGCCGCCGTCTCCGCCGCACCCCACGACGGCCACGGCGGCGGCGATCACCGCGACGGCCCACCCCCATCCCCCACGCACCTAGGCATGGTAAGGGTTCGCCCGGTCCGTCGGCGGTGGCGGGCGGGCCTCAGACCGGGGGCTGGGGGTCGTACTGGATCCACCGGCGCACGTCCCGGGCCCGCTGCTCGGACCCGAACCGCCGGACCAGGTGGAGCGCCATGTCGATCCCGGCGGAGACCCCGGCGGCCGTGATGACCTCGCCGTCGTCGACGTAGCGGGCGTCGGGGCGCAGCTCGATGCCGGTGCCCAGCCGCCCGAGCTGGTCGAGCGACGACCAGTACGTGGTCGCGGGCCGGTGGTCGAGCAGCCCGGCGTCGGCCGCCACCAGGGCGCCGGTGCACACGGTGGCCACCACCCCCCCGGCCCCCACCGCCGCCCGGAGCCGCCCGCGCACCGCCTCGTCGCCCAGCAGGGCCGCCGTGCCCGGCCCGCCGGGCCAGACCAGCACGTCGAACGGCGGGGCGGTGGCCCAGGTGTGGTCGGCCAGCACGCGCGCCCCCCGGGCGCAGTCGATGACCCCGTCGGTGTCGGCCACGGTGAAGGCGGACGCCCCGTCGCCGGGCCAGCCCCGCGCCCAGCCCGAGAGCACCTCCCACGGCCCCGCCCAGTCCAGCTCCTCGACCCCGGGGAACAGGGCGACGGCGAAGCTCGGCCCGGCCACGCCGGAACTGTGCCACGGACGGGGCGAGGTGGTGGAGACGTTCGACGCGTGCCGGCCCGCCGGAGTGCGATGGGCGGCCGGTGACTACGCTGGTCGCCACATGCCGCCGCTTCGCCCGCGTCTCGCTCTGTTGCTGGTGACGGCTGTGGCCATGACGGCGCTCTCCGCGGCGGCCACCCTCGGCGGGCCTCACCACTCGGACCCCGTCACGGCGACCGGTGCCGCCGTCGCCGTCGACGGGGGAGTCGACGCCCTGAAGGCTCGGGTCGCCGGCGGAGACCGGCGCGAGGCGCCTCCGCGCTCGTCCACGCAGCGGTTCGTGCTGCTCGCCGTCGCCGCCGCACTTCTCGCCGTCTCCGCGTCCGGTCGGCCCCGGCCACTGCCGTTCGACCAGCCGGGACCGCTCCGGGTGTCGTGGTGGTCGCCCTCCGTCGGGCGGGCGCCGCCGTCGCTCCAGCTCGCGATCGCCTGATCCGATCCCGGCCGGCGCACCGCCGGCAGAGCTGGAGGAACCCACATGTCGACCGCGTCCCGCTGGCGCGCCGTCGCCGCCCTCCTGGCGGTCGCCGGCGCGACCGCGCTGGCGTTCACCAAGCCTCCTCGCCTGGGCCTCGACCTGCGGGGAGGTACCCAGATCGTCCTCGATGCCCAGGACACGGAACGGGTGGCGGTGGACGGCGACGTGGCGTCGCGCACCCTGGAGGTGCTGCGACGCCGGGTCGACGCGCTGGGCGTGGCCGAGCCGACGCTGCAACGCTCGGGAGAGCGACGCATCATCGTCGAGCTGCCGGGGGTGGCCGACCCCGACGAGGCCGTCGAGGTCATCGGTCGTACGGCGCAGCTCCAGTTCCGGCCCGTCCTGGGGGCCGACGCCGGCCCGGAGGCGACGACCAGCACCGCTGAGCGGTCACCGGGCCTCGC
>JBKHXC010000516.1:0-4805 GCA_046566225.1 Acidimicrobiia bacterium | reverse complement strand
GCAGGGCGTTGCGCTGGTGGATGTAGATGCGCCGGTGCCGCAGGTCGGTGACCGCCCGGGCCGACACGGGCAGGTCCGGCACCCGGTGGAGGGTGAACCCGAAGTGGGCCACCAGGTCGGTGAGCATGCGCTCGGCCACCGCCCCCCTCCCCTCGTAGCCCACGGCGGCGAGGGCGGCGGTGGCGGCCTGCTCGATCTCGGGGAAGTAGTTGTCGCGATCGCGCATCTCGGCCCGCAGCCCCACGTTCGCCCGGCGGGCCGCCTCGGGCGTGGCCGGGGCCACCTGGCTGCGCTGGCGCAGGGCCTCGAACAGCGCCACCAGGTGCTCGAGGACGTGGTCGGGCACGGCGGCCGACGGCTTCAGCCACGGAAGGCCGAGCTGGCGGTAGAGCGGGTCGTCCTGGGCCCGCTGGAGGGCGATCTCCAGCTCGGCCCGCCGGTTGGGCGGCTCGGAGGAGAGGAGGTCGGCGGCGGCCACGCCGAGGGCGCCGGCCAGGGCCTCGATGAGCGACAGGCGGGGCTCGCGGCGGCCGTTCTCGACCAGGGACAGGAACGGCGCCGGCCTGCCCACCCGGGCCCCCAGGGCGTCGAGGGTGAGGCCCCGCTCGCGCCGCAGGTGGCGCAGCCGCTGGCCGAACAGCAGGGTATCGAGCTCCGCCACGAAACTTCTCCCCGTTACCGCGCTGACAGAAAGTTCTCCGAAAGTTATCAGAGGAGAAGGCTTGCGTCTACCAGAAATCCGCACAAATACTTCTTCACCAGTCGAGAACGAGGGGGTCTGGTGGCGGCAGACGAGGGGATCGCGTTCACGGCCGGCAGCCGCGACCCGGAGGTCCTCACCCCCCAGGCGATGGCGTTCGTGGCCGGGCTGCACCGGGCCTTCGACGGCCGCCGGCGGGCGCTGCTGGCCGAGCGGGCCGAGCGCCAGCGCCGCCTCGACGCCGGCGAGCGGCCCCGCTTCCCCGCCGGCGGCGTCCGCGAGGAGCGGTGGACGGTCGCCCCCGTCCCCAAGGACCTGGCCGACCGCCGGGTCGAGATCACCGGCCCGACCGACCGCACGATGATGATCACCGCCCTCAACTCGGGGGCCCGGGTGTTCATGGCCGACTTCGAGGACGCCCTGGCGCCGACGTGGGCCAACGTGGTGGGGGGGCAGCGCAACCTCCGGGACGCGGTGGCGCGCACCATCTCCCACGAGGGGCCCGACGGCCGCCGCTACGAGCTGGGCGGGGAGGTCGCCACCCTCATGGTGCGGCCCCGGGGCTGGCACCTGGTGGAGCGGCACGTGCAGGTGGACGGCCGGCCCGTGTCCGCCTCCCTGTTCGACTTCGGCCTGGCCCTGTTCCACAACGCCCGGCCCCTGCTCGACCTCGGGTCGGGCCCCTACTTCTACCTCCCCAAGCTGGAGAGCCGGGCCGAGGCGGCCCTGTGGAACGACGTGTTCCTGGCCGCCCAGGAGGCGCTGGGCCTGGCCCCGGGCACCATCAAGGCCACCGTCCTGCTCGAGACGGTGCTCGCCGCGTTCGAGATGGACGAGATCCTCTACGAGCTGCGGGAGCACTCGGCGGGCATGAACGCCGGGCGCTGGGACTACATCTTCAGCGTCATCAAGAAGTTCCGGGCGTGGCCCGACTTCGTGCTGCCCGACCGCTCGCTGGTGTCCATGACCGTCCCGTTCATGCGGGCCTACACCGAGCTGCTGGTGCGCACCTGCCACCGGCGAGGGGCGCACGCCATCGGCGGCATGGCCGCCTTCGTGCCCAACCGCCGCGACCCGGTGGTCACCGCCTCGGCGCTGGCCCGGGTCCGGGAGGACAAGGTCCGCGAGTCGGGCGACGGCTTCGACGGCACCTGGGTGGCCCACCCCGACCTGGTGCCGGTCGCCATGGAGGTGTTCGACGGCGTGCTGGGGGAGCGGCCCAACCAGCTGGAGCGCCGGCGCGACGACGTGACCGTCACCGCCGACGACCTCCTCGCCGTGGCCGCCACCCCCGGCGCGGTGAGCGAGGCGGGTGTGCGGGCCGACGTCTCGGTGGGCATCCGGTACCTGGAGTCGTGGCTGCGGGGGTGGGGGGCGGCCGCCATCGACAACCTGATGGAGGACGCCGCCACGGCCGAGATCTGCCGGTCGCAGGTCTGGCAGTGGCAGCGCCACCGGGCCCGCCTCGACGACGGCCGCCCGGTCACCCCGGAGCTGGTGACCGCGATCGTCGACGAGGAGCTGGCCCGGCTGCGGGGCGCACTCGGGGAGGAGCGCTTCGACGCCGGCCGCTACGGCGACGCCCGCCGGCTGTTCGAGCAGGTCGCCCTCGACGAGGGCTTCCCCGAGTTCCTGACCCTGCCCGCCTACGAGCTCCTCGACTGACGTGTGGACCCCCGAAGCGTGCGGCTACGAACCCCCAGGAGGACGGCAGTGACCAGCAACGGCGACCGGCGGTGGCAGATCTCCGACATGGAGGACGACTGGGCGTGCAACCCGCGGTGGCACGGCGTGCGCCGCGACTACTCGGCGGAGGACGTGGTCCGCCTGCGGGGGTCGTTCCGCCTCGAGCACCGCCAGGCGGCGCTGGGGGCCGACCGGCTGTGGCGCCTGCTGCACCAGCGCGACTACGTCCACGCCCTGGGCGCCATGACCGGGGGCCAGGCCGTGCAGATGGTGCGGGCCGGCCTGGAGGCGATCTACGTGAGCGGGTGGCAGGCGGCGGCCGACGCCAACCTGGCCGAGCACGTCTACCCCGACCAGAGCCTGTACCCGGCCAACAGCGTCCCCGCCCTGGTGCGGCGCATCAACAACGCCCTGCTGCGCGCAGACCAGGTCGAGTGGGCCGAGGGCCGGGTCACGCGCCACTGGCTGGCGCCCATCGTGGCCGACGCCGAGGCCGGCTTCGGCGGCCCGCTGAACGCCTACGAGCTCATGCGCTCCATGATCGAGGCGGGGGCGGCCGGCGTGCACTTCGAGGACCAGGTCTCGTCGGAGAAGAAGTGCGGCCACATGGGGGGCAAGGTCCTCGTCCCCACCGCGCAGCACGTCCGCACCCTGGTGGCGGCCCGGCTGGCGGCCGACGTCGTCGGCGTGCGCACCGTCGTGGTGGCCCGCACCGACTCCCTCGGCGCCGGCCTGGTGACGAGCGACGTCGACCCCCGCGACCACCCCTTCCTCACCGGCGAGCGCACGGCCGAGGGGTACTTCCGCACCCGGCCGTGCCTGGAGGCGTCGATCGCCCGGGCGCTGGCGTACGCCCCCTACGCCGACGTGCTGTGGTGCGAGACCTCCACGCCCGATCTCGACCAGGCCCGCCGCTTCGCCGAGGCGGTCCACGACGAGTTCCCGGGCAAGCTGCTGGCCTACAACTGCTCGCCGTCGTTCAACTGGAGGCGCCACCTCGACGACGACGCCATCGCCCGGTTCCAGAAGGAGCTGGGCGCCATGGGCTACCGCTTCCAGTTCATCACCCTGGCCGGCTTCCACGCCCTCAACGCCGCCATGTTCGAGCTCGCCTCCCAGTACGCGGCCCGCGACATGAGCGCCTACGTCTCCCTCCAGGAGCGCGAGCTGGAGCTGGAGGGCGACGGCTACACCGCCACCCGCCACCAGCGCGAGGTGGGGGCGGGCTACTTCGACGAGGTGGCCAAGGTCATCACCGGCGGCCGGGCGGCGACCCTGGCCATGGTGGGCTCCACCGAGGAGGCGCAGTTCGACCTGCCGGAGCCCGCCGGGCGCTGAGCGGCCCGGTCGCCGGCGCCGGCCGGCGACCCGCCGCCGGGCGGGGAGGGCGTCAGGCGCGCCGGCGGGCCGACGCCGCCACCAGGTAGGCGGCCAGGAGGCCGGCGGCGCCCAGGACGGCGAGGGCCAGGAGGCCCAGCGGCGACAGGCCGCGGCCGGCCCCCTCCGGGGCCGGGCCCGGCGGCGGCTCCCCGCCCGCCGCCCGCGCCGCCGGCTCCACGAACGAGCGCTTGTCGAGGATGCCCGAGCCCTTCACGAAGACCCATCCGTCGTAGACGGCCGGGCGGTAGGCGTAGCGCCCGGTGGGGAAGTACAGCGGCACCACGGGGGCGTCGCGCGCCAGGGTGCGCAGGGCCTCCTCCACGGCGTCGCGGCGGGCCGGCCCGTCGGTGGTGGTGGCGACGCGGGCCGCCGCCCGGTCGAAGTCGGCGCTGGCATAGCCGGAGTGGTTGGACGGCGCCTGCTCCGGCCGGGAGCCGAACACCCGGCCCAGGAAGTCGGGGTCGTACGACGCCAGGGGGGGAGCCGTCCAGATGGCGGCCTGGAAGGTCGGCGGAGACCCGTCCTCGCCGACCGACGCCGCCAGGTCCTCCCTGCTCAGGGGGCGCAACGTGGCGGCCACGCCGGCCCGCTCCAGGGCCAGCACCACCTGCCGGCCCGCCTCCAGCCGCACCGGGTCGTTGCCGGGGGCCACGATCTCGATGGGCGCCTGGCCCCCGGCCAGGCGGGAGGCGGCGCCGGGGTCGAAGCGGTGGAGCACGGCGTCGGGCGCCCAGGCCGAGTCGGGATGGAGGTAGCCGTTCTCCGCCGGGGTCGCCTCGCCGGCGGCGCGCGCCAGGCGGCCCAGGTCGAGGGCGGCGGCGACGGCGGTGCGGGCGGCGGCGGCGTCGAAGGGCGGCTGGCGCACGTTGAACATGAGGACGGTCCCCAGGTAGGAGGGGCCGTCCACCACCCGCGTCCCCAACCCCTCCACGGCCGCCGCCACCTCCCTGGGGAGGCTGAGGGGGACCATGTCGACCCGCCGGCGGCGGAGGGCGGCGAGCGTCTCGTCCACCTCGGGGACGATGGGGACGTCGATGGC
>JBKHXC010000515.1:0-2083 GCA_046566225.1 Acidimicrobiia bacterium | reverse complement strand
CGGGCGGGCCCTCGCCGCCGGCCCGGGCGGCGTCGAGGTAGGCCTGGGGGTCGGCGCCGGTGGGGATGAAGCACACCACGGCGTAGCGCCCGGGCTCGGAGAGGGTCCCGTCGCCCACGGCGGCGATCATCTCCCCGCCCGGGGGGGCGAGCAGGACGGTCGCCGGCTCGGTCGAGCCGAACAGGGCGTCGATCTCGCTCTCCGGCAGCTGGACCAGCTCGGAGACGGGCCGGGTCTCGGAGTCGGGGATGCGGATGGCCACGAACTCGTGCAGCTCCCGGGTGGACGCGTTCTCCAGCACGACCCTGGTGCCGGCGTCGACCTCGTCGGGAAGGCCCTCGAACGAGTAGTCCACCGCGGTGACGGTGAGGGTGTCGCCGGTGTCGCCGGCCGCGGTGGTCGTGGTGTCGTCGCCGGCCGCGGTTTCGTCGTCGTCGTCGTCGCCGCAGGCGGCGGCGAGGGCGACGACGGCGAGGAGCGAGGCGGCGAGGCGGGTAGCGAAGCGGCTGCGCACGTGGGACTCCCGTCTGTGGACGGCCGATCGAGTGGTCCCCGGGGCGCCGTCGACCGCGGCGGGCCCCGGTTCCGCGGGCGCCCAGCCTACGGGCAGGCCGTCGACGGCGCAACGACCCCGTCGGCAGCCCGGCTACGGGGCCTCCCGGCGGAGGCCGCGCACGAGCTGGTGGTCGGCGGTGAACAGCCGGCGCACGGTCAGCTCGCCCGCCACCACGGCGGCGAAGGCGTTGCCGCCGAGGAGCATGTACATCACCACCATCTGGAGCCGGATGGCGTCGAGGGGCTCGGCGCCGGCCAGGATCATGCCCGTCATGGCGCCGGGCAGGGCGACCAGCCCCACCACCTTGGTGCTGTCGACGATGGGGAGCATCCCGCTGCGGAGGGCCCGCCGCTGCCAGGGCAGCGAGGCGTGGTGGGCGGTCTGGCCCAGGCTGAGGCGGGCCTCCACCTCCCGGCGGCCGGCGGCCAGGTCGTCGCGCAGGGTCGTCATCACCAGCGAGGCGCTGACCATGGCGTTGGAGAGGACCATGGAGCCGAGGGGGACGACCGCGCGCGCCTCCACGGGCACGATCCCGAGCCCCGCCAGCACCCCCAGCGTCCCGACGGTGGCCGCGCCCAGGGACACGGCCGCCACCGCCCGGGCGCCGGGCACCCGCCGGGCCCGCCTCCCGGCGGTGAGCGAGGCGGTGGCCACCATGGCGGCCAGGACCACGGCGCTGAGCCCGCCGTGGCCGTCGAACACGAACGCCAGCACGTAACCGACGGCCAGGAGCTGGGCGAACGACCGGGCCAGGGCCACCGCCATGTCGCCCTCCAGGCCCAGCCCCCGGACGCGGGAGACGGCCGCCGCGACCGCCACGAGGGCGACGGCCAACGCCACGTCGGCGTAGCTGATGGCGCCGCTGAGGTCGTTCACCGCCGGACCTCCACCACGCGGTCGGCCAGGTGCGACGCCTGCCGGGGGTCGTGGGTCACCATCACCACGGTGAGGCCCTCGTCGGCCAGCGAGCGCACGAGCGCCTCGACCTCGGCCTTCGACGCCGTGTCGAGCGCCGCCGTCGGCTCGTCGAGGACCAGCACCTCGGGGTGCAGGCCGAGCGAGCGGGCCAGGCACATGCGCTGGGCCTCGCCCACCGAGAGGCGGTCGGCCTCCCGGGACAGCAGCGACGGCGCCAGGCCGACCCGGGCCACCAGCGCCTCGGGGTCGGCGGCGCCCAGGTTGGCGGCGACCGTGCCCGGGAACGTCACCGGCACCTGCCCCACGTACTGGACGCGGCGGCGCAGGGCGAGCACGTCGTAGGCGCGCACGTCGGCGCCGTCGAGGAGCACGACCCCGGCGTCGGGGTCCTCCAGGCGGTTCAGGAGGCGCAGCAGCGTCGTCTTGCCCGACCCCGACGGGCCCACGATGGCGGTGAGCCCCTCGGCGGGGATGCGGGCCGAGAAGCCGGCGACGATGGGGCCGTCGTCGCCGTCGACGCGCACGTCGACGTACTCGAAGCGGTCGCCCATTGCGGCATTCTCCCGCAGGGGGCGCCCGCCCGGCGGCTCAGCCCGACGCGGCCGTGCC
>JBKHXC010000514.1:0-4750 GCA_046566225.1 Acidimicrobiia bacterium | reverse complement strand
CGGCTGGGCCGAGGCGGCCGTGCTGCTGGCCGCCGCCCGGGGCGACACCTCCGTCCGTGCGCCGGGTGGTGGGCGGGCCGAGGCGGAGGTCGCCGCCGGCGGGGCCGTCCGGGTCCGGGTCGAGTGCGGGGACCCGCTGGACGAGGTGGTGCTCCGGTCCTACTGCGTGGGCGCCGCCCACATGGGCCTGGGGTGGGTGCGCAGCGAGGGGATCGCGGTGGACGCCGCCGGCCGGCCCCAGGACCTCACCATCCGCTCGTTCGGGATCCTGCGGGCCCGGGACATGCCCGACGTCGACGTCGAGGTGGGCGCCACCGCCGGACCGCCGGTGGCGGTCTCCGACGCCGTGTTCGCGGCGGTGGCGGCCGCCGCCTGGCGGGCCGACGGTTACCCGCCCTGCTGGCCCACCCGCCGGGGCGGGTCGTGACCGCCCGGTTGCCCGCCGGCGCCCCATTTGCGATGGTGCGGGGATGACCACGCCCGTCGGCCCCTACTCCCCCGTCGTGCGCGCCGGGGGGTGGCTGGTGACCTCCGGCCAGATCGGCCTGCGCGACGGGGCGCTGGTCGGCGGCGGCGTGCGGGCCCAGACCGTGCAGGCCCTGGCCAACCTGGGGGCGCTGCTGGAGGGCGAGGGCGCCTCCCTGGCCGACGTCGTCAAGACCACCGTGTTCCTCACGGACATGGGCGACTTCGCGGCCATGAACGACGAGTACGCCGCCGCCTTCGGCCACCACCGCCCCGCCCGCTCCACGGTGGGCGTGGCCGCCCTGCCCCTGGGGGCGGTGGTGGAGGTGGAGGCGTGGGCCCGCGCCGGCGGCGGGGCCTGACGTGGCCGCCGGCCTGGCCATGGCCGCCGTGCTCCTCGTCGTCCTGCCCGCCCTCTTCCTGGCCGCCGGCGCCCTGCTCTGCGCGCTGATGGCCCACTCGCTGGGCGGCGACTGACGGGGCGGTGGCCGGCGGCCCCGGCGGGGGGCGTCGGGGCGACTACAGGCTCCAGCGGGACTGGCCGAAGCGGTAGCCCACCGAGCGGACGGTCTGGATGAGCTGCTCGTGCTCGTTGCCCAGCTTGGCCCGCAGCCGGCGCACGTGGACGTCCACCGTGCGGGCGCCGCCGTAGTACTCGTAGCCCCACACCCGGGACAGCAGCGTCTCGCGGGTGAAGACCTTCCCGGGGTGGGTGGCGAGGAACTTGAGCAGCTCGTACTCCATGTAGGTCAGGTCGAGCGGGCGCCCGGAGATGCCGGCCTGGTAGGTCTCCAGGTTGAGCACCAGGGGGCCGTACTCCACCAGCTCGGGGCGGGGGCCCCGGCCGGTGCGCCAGAACAGGTGCTTGAGCCGGGCCTCCAGCTCCCAGGGCTGGAAGGGCCACAGGCAGAAGTCGTCGAAGAGGTCCTCGCGCAGCTCCAGGTCGGGGAGCTGGGCGCCGGTCACCAGCAGCAGGAGGGGCTCGAGGGGCAGGTCCCGCTTGCGCAGGGCCCGGCACAGGGCGAAGGCGGCCTCCGGATCCTCCGCCGCGCACACGATGGCGCCGGCCCAGCCGTCCTCGGGCTCCAGGCGGGTGGCCGTCTCGCCCGACGCGACCGCCTTCCACGGGTAGCCGGCCAGGTCGAGGGCCTGGGCCAGGGTGGGCGGGACGGGGTCGGGGTGGAGGAGCAGCGGTTCCATCTACAGCAGGGGGAGGTAGCGGTCGATCTCGAACTGCGTCACCTGGGCCTTGTAGTCGGCCCACTCCGAGCGCTTGTTCCGCAGGAACCACTCGAAGACGTGCTCGCCCAGCGTCTCCGCCACCAGCTCGGAGCGCTCCATCTCGGCCAGGGCCTCGGCCAGGGAGCCGGGCAGGGAGGTGATGTTCTCCGCCAGCCGCTCCTCGGGCGTCATCTGGTAGAGGTTGGCGGCGGCCTCGGGCGGCAGCTCGTAGCCCTCCTCCACGCCCCGCAGGCCGGCGGCCAGCACGACGGCGAAGGCCAGGTACGGGTTGCACGCCGGGTCGGGGGACCGGTACTCGATGCGGGCCGACTCCTTCTTGCCCCGCTTGGCCACGGGGACGCGCACCAGCGCCGAGCGGTTGTTGCGGGCCCACGACACGTACACGGGCGCCTCGTAGCCGGCGATGAGGCGCTTGTAGGAGTTGACCCACTGGTTGGTGACGGCGGTGATCTCCCGGGCGTGGGTGAGCAGGCCGGCGATGAACTTCTTGCCCACCGGGGACAGCTGGTGCTCGTCGCCCTCGTCGTGGAAGGCGTTCGAGTCGCCCTCGAACAGCGAGAAGTGGGTGTGCATGCCCGACCCCTGCACGCCGGCCATGGGCTTGGGCATGAAGGTGGCGTGGACGCCCTCCTCCTGGGCGATCTCCTTCACCACCAGGCGCACCGTCATGACGGTGTCGGCCATGGTGAGGGCGTCGGTGTAGCGCAGGTCGATCTCGTGCTGGCTGGGCGCGTCCTCGTGCTGGCTGTACTCCACCGGGATTCCCATGTCCTCCAGCGTGAGCACGGTGCGCCGCCGCAGGTCGCCGGCCAGGTCGGCGACGGTGAGCTCGAAGTACGAGCCCTGGTCGAGGGGCCTGAGGGGCCGGTCCTCGGCGCCGCCGGCGAAGTAGAAGTACTCGATCTCGGGGGCGGCGAAGAACGAGAACCCCCGCTCGTGGGCCCGGTTGAGCTGGCGCTTGAGGACCCAGCGGGGGTCGCCCTCGAACGGCGTGCCGTCGAGGTTGTTGACGTCGCAGAACACCCGGGCGACGGGCGAGTTGCCGTTGCGGGCCGGGAGGAGCTGGAAGGTGGTGGCGTCGGGCACGGCCAGCACGTCGCTCTCCTGCACCCGGCTGAACCCGTCGATGGCCGACCCGTCGAAGGTCATGCCCTCCTCGAGGGCACCCTCCAGCTCGGCGGGGGTGATGTTGAACGCCTTGGGGATGCCCAGCACGTCGGTGAACCACAGCTGGATGAAGCGCACCCCGCGCTCCTCCACCATCCGCATCACGTAGTCCTGCTGGCGCTCCATGTCCGGCCCTGCCTCCGTCGTCGGGTCCCTAGTCTCGCAGCCGCCGCCCGGCCCGCGGTCCGTTCGGCCCGCGCTTCACAATCTGTTCACATCCCGCCCGGGCGCGGGGCGGGTCGATGGTGGCAGGCTGTCGCCCGACCGAACCGCCGTGACCCAGGGAGGGACTCGTGGAGCAGCGCACCCCAGCCGAGGTCGTCCGCCTCGCCCAGGACGAGGGGATCGAGATCGTGGACTTCAGGTTCTGCGACCTTCCCGGCTTGATGCAGCACTTCTCGGTCCCCGTGGGTGAGCTCACCGAGGAGGCCTTCGAGGAGGGCTACGGCTTCGACGGCTCGTCGATCCGGGGGTTCCAGGAGATCCAGGAGTCGGACATGATCCTCCTGCCCGACCCCAACACGGCGGTGGTCGACCCGTTCCGCCAGCACCCGACGCTCAACGTCAACTGCTTCGTGCAGGACCCGGTGACGGGCGAGAGCTACAGCCGCGACCCCCGCTACGTCGCCAAGAAGGCGGAGGACTACCTGACCAGCACGGGCATCGCCGACACGGCGTACTTCGGGCCGGAGGCGGATTTCTTCATCTTCAACAACGTGCGGTTCATGCAGGACCAGCGCTCGGCCTTCTACCAGATCGACTCGGTGGAGGGCATCTGGAACTCCGCCAAGGACGAGCAGCCCAACCTGGGCTTCAAGCCGCGCTACAAGGAGGGCTACTTCCCGGTCCCGCCCATGGACCACTTCCAGGACCTGCGCTCGGAGATGGTCCTCACCATGCAGAAGCTCGGCATCCCCATCGAGGTGCAGCACCACGAGGTGGGCACCGCCGGCCAGGCCGAGATCGACATGCGGTTCGACACCCTGCTCACCATGGCCGACCGCCTCATGCTCTACAAGTACGTGGTCAAGAGCGTGGCCCGGGCCAACGGGCTGTCGGCCACGTTCATGCCCAAGCCGCTCTTCCAGGACAACGGCTCCGGGATGCACACCCACCAGTCGCTGTGGCGGGGCGGCGAGCCGCTGTTCTACGCCGAGACCGGCTACGCCGGGCTGTCCGACGTCGGCCGCTGGTACATCGGCGGGCTGCTCGCCCACGCCCCGGCCATCCTCGCCTTCGCCGCTCCCACCACCAACTCCTACAAGCGGCTGGTCCCCGGCTACGAGGCGCCGGTGAACCTGGTGTACAGCCAGCGCAACCGCTCGGCCGCCTGCCGCATCCCGCTGTACTCCAAGAGCCCCAAGGCCAAGCGGGTCGAGTTCCGCTGCCCCGACCCGAGCTGCAACCCCTACCTGGCGTTCTCGGCCATGCTCATGGCCGGCCTCGACGGCGTGCAGAACCGCATCGAGCCCCCCGACCCGGTGGACAAGGACCTGTACGACCTGCCCCCCGAGGAGCTGGCCAAGGTGCCCCAGGTGCCCGGGTCGCTGGAGGAGGCGCTGTCGGCCCTGGAGGCCGACCAGGAGTTCCTGAAGGCGGGCGGCGTGTTCACCGACGACCTGGTCGAGACCTGGCTCGCCTACAAGCGCCTCAAGGAGATCGACGAGGTCCGCCTCCGGCCCCACCCCTGGGAGTTCATGCTCTACTACGACATCTATGCCGTCTTGGCGCGCTGACCTGCGGTCGTGCGTTCCGGCCGGCCGCCTGGTGCACATCTGGTGCACATCGCGAGCCGAGCTCGGCGTCGATGGCGGCCCTCGTGCGGTCCTCCTCGTCGGCGAAGAGGTGCCCGTAGACGTCGAGCGTCGTCTTGGCC
>JBKHXC010000513.1:0-7648 GCA_046566225.1 Acidimicrobiia bacterium | reverse complement strand
CGCCCGAGCCGGGGCCGGGCCAGATCCGCGTCCGGGTGTCGGCATGCGGGGTGTGCCGGACCGACCTCCACCTGGCGGAGGGCGACCTGGCGCCCCGCCGGCCGCTGACGGTCCCCGGCCACGAGGTCGCAGGCACCGTGGACGCCCTGGGGCCGGGGGCGGCCCGCTTCGCCCTCGGGGCCCGTGCCGGCATCGCCTGGCTGCGCTCGACCTGCGGGCGGTGCCGGTGGTGCTGGCGCGGGTCCGAGAACCTCTGCGCCGACCCCCGGTTCACGGGCTGGGACGCCGACGGGGGCTACGCCGAGTGGGCGGTGGTGGACGAGTCGTACGCCTACGCGCTCCCCGACGGGTTCGACGACGAGCACGCCGCCCCGCTGCTGTGCGCCGGCATCATCGGCTACCGGGCGCTGAAGCGGGCCGCCCTGCCGCCCGGCGGCCGCCTCGGGATCTACGGCTTCGGGGCCTCCGCCCACCTCACCGCCCAGGTGGCCCTGGCCCAGGGCGCGACGGTCCACGTCCTGACCCGGTCTGAGGCGGCCCGCCGGCACGCCCTCGACCTGGGGGCGGCATCGGCCGGCCCGGCGTCGGGGGCGCCACCCGAGCCCCTCGACGCCGCCATCCTGTTCGCTCCCGCCGGCGGCCTGGTGCCCGTCGCCCTGGAGGCGCTCGACCGGGGGGGCACGCTGGTCGTGGCCGGCATCCACCTGAGCGCGGTGCCGCCCCTCGACTACCGGCGCCACCTGTTCCTCGAGCGCCAGCTGCGCAGCGTCACCGCCAACACCCGGGCCGACGGGGAGGAGCTCCTCGCCCTCGCCGCCCGGCTGCGCCTGTCGGTGACCACCACCCCCTACCCGCTCGACGCCGCCGACCGGGCGCTGGCCGACCTGGCCGGCGACCGGGTCAGCGGCGCCGCCGTGCTGGTGGCCTGACGGCGGGCGCCGGCCTCCGGGCCCGGGGGGCGGCGTCAGTCGCCGTGGCGGTGGATGCGCCGCCCGGCGGCCACGCGCTGACCGGGTGGCCGGCGCCCGAGGCGCCACGGCGTGGGTCCCTACGGCGCCGGGCAGCCGGACGAGACCGAGGGCTCGTCGGCGTAGGCCACGAGCACGCTCGTCACCGGGCTGCCCCACAAGGGGGACCCGGGCGTGGGCGCGAACTCCTCCTCGGTGGCCGCCGCCTGGTCGAACTTCACCACCACCGGAGCCGGCCCGGCGCACTCGACGTAGCTCACGACGTGATCGTCGAACGCCGAGGTCGCCGGCGTGAACCCGCCCCCCCACGCTTCGACGACCTCGGACAGCGTCGAGCGGCCGATCACCACCCCGAAGGCCCCGATCCGCACCGGGCTGCCGGCGGGCACCGAGGCGTTGAGCGCGGCGATCGAGCGGTCGTCGCCCCAGGCGCTCACGGTGAGCCGGGCGTCGCCCAGGGGCCACGTCGACGCCGTCCCCCCGATGTCGGGGAACGTGGACGCCGGCGGCCCCAGCGCGGCGAGCGCGTCCTCGAACGGCTGGCCCAGGGCGAGGAAGGCGACGCCGAGCCGGCTGGCGGGCGTGGCCGGGGTCCCGCCGCGGAGGTCGTAGTACGCCTCGGGGCCGGCGCCGGAGATGGCCGGCGCCGGGGGCCCGCCGGCCGTGCCCGCCGGCGCCCCGGTGGAGACGTCCGTCGGCGTGCGGGGCACCTGGCGAGCGGCCAACATCCCCACGGTGGCCACGGCCACCGCGAGGGCCGCCGCCAGCAGCCACCCCTCGCCGCCCACCCGCCGGCTGGCGGCCGCCCTCGCCGCCTCGGTCGTCGACATGCCTCGTTTCCTCCCCCCTCGCCGCCGCCCCCATTCCACCCCCGCTGACGGACGTCGTCGCCGGAACGACGCGGATCCGAGTCGTTCGGGCCAGCGGTCGGCGTGGAAACGGCGCACAAATGTCACCTGATGTTCCCTTGATCCCGTTGTCCGGGCCGACCGCGCTTTGGTACGGTCGCCATTGTCCCATTTCAAGGGCAACCGTTGCGCCGTTCGGTGGGCGACGCAGACCCGTTCACGACCGGCCCGGCCCGCCGCCGAGGCCCCGACTCACGAGGTCCCGATGCCGAGAACCGTGGAGGGTGGCGCAGGTGCGCACCACCGGGCGCGTGCCGACCTCGACCACCGCCTCCAGGCCCGCGCCCTCGCGCTGGCCCTGCGACCCGACGTGAGCGCCGACCTGGCGGCCGAGTCGCTGGTGACCATGGCCGGCGCCACGCCGGCCGCCCCCATCGCCGTGCGGCGGGCGTTGGAGCGCCTGGAGAGCGCCCACGGCGTCCGCCCGAACCCGCTCACGGGAAGGGCCGTCGAGGCGCTGGCCCTGGCGCTGGGCCGGGTCGCCGCCGGGCGTTCACGGGCCTGAGGGACCGCCGCAGAACAACGTGGACGGCCGAAGGCCGAGGAGGAGCCGACGACAAGGGCGAACGGACCGCGGCCGTGCGAGTTGTTCCAAGGCGGGCCTGAGCGCACGGGCGGCGTCGCCTCCAGCCGCCCGTAGCTCCCCCGGCGGCCTATCAAGTGGCCGCCGGCGATGCCAGGCTGGCGTCGGCGCGCTCACCGGGCCGGATCATGCCCGTGCCGGTACGGCTGTCGAGCTCGAGGTCGTGCTCGACGTCGCCGGCGGTCAGGCGGAGCGGCCGATGCCCGCCCGGCGCAGGACGGAGGGCGGCACCCCGGCCGCCCTCCACGCCGAGGAGGTGATGCCCCGCCGAGCCCCGTACGCGGGGGCCGCCGCCACGGAGGCGTCCTCGAGGGCGCCGAGGTCCACGCCGTCGCCGTCCATGGCGGCCAGCTCCTCGCGGAGGTCCATCCGCTCCTGGATCAGGTGCAGCCGGCCGAGCGGCTCGGCCTCCGCCAGGCGGCGCTCGACCTCCGCCAGGCGGCGCTCGACCGTCTCCTTCGTCCGCTTGCGCCCGCGCTTGGGGCGGCTCTGCTCCAGCGCCTCGAGGTAGCGACGCACCGCTCGGCCCTGCTCACGCCCCTCGGCCAGGGCGGCCTTGTGCCGGTCGCTCATGCCCTTGCGTGCCGGGCCTGCTCCCCTGGGCGGTGCGGTGGCCTTCGCCGGTGTCGCCTTCTTCGCCATGTGCGTCCTCGTCCTTGCTGGTGGTGGTCGGCCGGAGGTGCTCGTCGGGTGATCGCCAAGTAAACAGCGCCGGCGGGACAATACAACGGGAGCCGGAGCGAATGACGGACCGCGAACCGCCGTCGACCCCTCGCCGCCAATGGGCGCCATCGACCGCCGCGGCACGCCCGGCGAGGCGCGCATTCGCGTTGCGCCGTTGCGTGCGGCCCGGCGGCGCGGGACCATGGAGGCAGCTGCGCAGACAAGGAGGTCCACCATGAAGGTGGAGCGCATCCTGGACGCCAAGGGCAGTGCCGTCGAGACGATCCGCCCCGACGCACCGCTCGACCTCGCCGTCCACCGCTTGACCGACAAGCGGATCGGCGCGCTGGTCGTCTCCGCCGACGGGCGGCGCCTGGACGGCGTGCTCGCCGAGCGCGACGTCGTGCGGGGGCTCGCCGCCCACGGCCCCCGGCTCCTCGAGATGCCCGTCGCCAAGGTCATGTCGGCGCCCGTCCCGGTGTGCTCCCGCCACACCACCATCGCCGAGGCGATGGCGACGATGACCCGGACCCGCCATCGCCACCTCCCGGTGCTCGACGGCGACCGCGTCGTCGGCCTCATCAGCATCGGCGACGTGGTGAAGCACCGGCTGGAGGAGATGGAGCTGGAGGCGTCGGTCCTGCGCGACGCCTACATCGCGGCGCGCTGACGCGCCGATGGCGGTGGGCCCGGCAGGGATCGAACCTGCGACCGAGGGATTATGAGTCCCCTGCTCTGACCACTGAGCTACGAGCCCGTCCGGTCGCCGTGCGCGGCGACGACGCTACCTCCGGGGCCCTACCAAAGGTGCGGACGGCCCCTCACCTGGGACTGCAGCCAGCCGACCACCCCGAGCAGCACGAGGGCGAGGAGCCCGGCGGCCACCGACGCCGCGGCGGTGATGGGGTCCTCGCCGTCCTCCGCCCCCAGCTCCCGGTCGAGGCCGGCCGCCTGGATGACCTCGTCCTCCTCGGTGAACGGGAGCGTGCCGGCGAAGCCCCCCTCCTCGTCGCCGCCCTCCTGGTCCTCGACGACGGGCAGGGTGGACGGCTGGACCGACCCCTGGAGCGTGGTCGTCGTCACCCGCGCCCGCGTGCGAGGCGGGACGGGGAGGGTGTCGAAGGTGGTGGTGCGGCTCGACTGCGGCCCGGGAGCGGCGGTGGGACCGGGTGCGGGGAGGGTCAGCACGCCCGTCGTGGTGGTGCCGCCCGGCGCCCCGGTGGTCGGCGGGGCCAACTCCTCCAGCGGGGGCAGGAGGGTGGACTCCGACGGGCGGGGAGCGGTCGTCGTGGTGGGCGCCGTGGTGCTGGTGGGCAGCAGCTCCGGCAGCTGGGCCCGCACCGGCGCCGGACCGGCCAGGGCGGCGGCCACCACGGCGGCCACCACCGACGCCCCCGCCCGGCGCGCCCACCGCGACCACGCTGGCGCGCCCGCGCCGCCACGCCTCACCCGTTCCTGCATGCCCGCCATCAGGGCAAGAGTGTAGGCGGCCGGTCCGCCAGCGGACACGCCGACGACCGGGGGACCCGCTGAGGGGCGCCGGCCTGGTAGGAACGAGGGCGGAGGGAGAACCTCTGCTCTGGTTGTCGATATGGCCCACCGCCGTTCGTCGTGTGGGTGAGGACCGGCAGGGGGCCGGCCCGTCGGGAGGAGTGGTCCAATGACGCAGTACCTGCTTGCGGTGCACATGGTCGAGGGAGAGACGCCGCCGTCGGCTGAGGACATGGAGCAGGCCTACAAGGACGTGGACGCGCTGAACCAGCGCATCCAGGAGGCCGGGGCGTGGGTGTTCGGCGGCGGGCTCCACCCGGCCAGCACGGCCACCGTCGTGCGGTCCCGCGACGACGAGATCGTCACCACCGACGGGCCGTTCGCCGAGACCAAGGAGCAGCTCGGCGGGTTCTGGATCATCGAGGTGGCCGACCTGGACGCCGCCCTCGACTGGGCCGCCAAGGCCACCCGGGCGTGCCGGGCCCCCGTCGAGGTGCGACCCTTCCAGGACGACGCGGGATAGCCCGACCGGTCGCCGTGATCGACGCCGGCGCCATCGGCGAGGTCTTCCGGCGGGAGTCCGGCCGGGCCGTGGCCACCCTGGCCCGCCTCTTCGGCGACATCGACCTCGCCGAAGAGGCCGTCCAGGAGGCGTTCGCGTTGGCGGTCGAGCGGTGGCCGGAAGGCGGCCCGCCCCTCAACCCCGGGGCGTGGATCACCACCACTGCCCGCCACCGCGCCATCGACCGGCTGCGGCGGGAGTCGTCCCGCCCGGAACGCCATGCCCAGGCCGCGCTGCTCGCCGCTCAGGAGCCACCTCCCGAGGTGGGGCCGGTGACCGACGACCGCCTCCGGCTCATCTTCACCTGCTGCCACCCGGCGCTGTCTCCCGCCGCCCGCATCGCTCTCACCCTGCGGCTGGTGGGCGGCCTCCAGACGCCGGAGATCGCCCGCGCCTTCCTCGTCCCGGAGGCGACCATGGCCCAGCGGCTGGTGCGGGCCAAGCGCAAGATCAGGGCGGCCCGGATCCCCTACCGGGTGCCGGGCGACGCCGAGCTCCCTGAGCGGCTCGGCGCCGTCCTGGCCGTCGTGTACCTCGTCTTCAACGAGGGGTACACGGCGTCGACCGGCGACGAGCTGGTCCGGCGGGAGCTGAGCGACGAGGGGATCCGCCTGGCCCGCCTGCTCGCCCGGTTGATGCCCGACGAGCCGGAGGTCGCCGGCCTGCTCGCCCTCCTGCTGCTGACCGAGGCCCGCCGGCCGGCCCGCACCGGGCCCGACGGCTCGCTGGTCCTCCTCGCCGACCAGGACCGCTCCCGATGGGACCGAGCCCTGGTGGACGAGGGCCAGGAGCTGGTCCGGGCGTGCCTGCGGCGGAACCGACCCGGCCCCTACCAGCTCCAGGCGGCCATCGCCGCCGTGCACGGCGACGCCGCCACCGCCGACGCCACCGACTGGCGCCAGGTCCTGCGACTGTACGACCAGCTACTGGCGCTCGCCCCGACGCCCGTCGTGGCCCTCAACCGGGCCGTCGCCGTGGCCGAGGTCGAGGGGCCGGCCGCGGCGCTGGCCGCCGTGGAGGCCGCCGGCGCCGGGCTCGATCGCTACCACCTGTTCCACGCCACCCGCGCCGACCTGTTGCGCCGGGTGGGGCGGCACCGGGAGGCGGTCGAGGCCTACTCGGCCGCCATGGCCCTCGCCACCAATGGCGCCGAGCGGGCCTTCCTCGAGCGGCGGCGGGCGGCGCTCGGCATCCCGTCCCCCGGGTAGACGGCTCGCCGAAGCGGGTGAGCCGCCTGGTTGGTCAGATGGGGAAGCGCTCCCGCAGCCAGTCGGCCAGCAGCGGGTCGACCACCACCAGGCCGGCGCCGGTGTCGGCCAGGTCGCCGCTGTCGAGGAGCGACCGCCGGGCGTGGGTCGCCGTGCCGGTGGACAGCTCCAGCAGGCCGGCCTCGGTGCCGTAGATGCTGCCGCCCCGGGCGACGGCCCGCAGCACCGAGCGCTCACCCCGCTCGAAGCCGGAGTACAGCCGCTCCATGCCCTCCGCCACCGCCCGGCGCACCTCGACCAGCGCCTTGTTCCACGTGGCCGGGCCGGCGGTCCCGCCCGGCGGGGTGTGCCGCCAGCAGGCGTCGGCCAGCTGCATCGTGCGCTGGGGGTGGCCGCCGGTGAACGCACCGATCAGCCCGGCGACGTGGCCGGCGTCGCGGCCGGTCGAGGAGAAGCCGGAGCCGACGATCCCGGTCACGGCGGCGGCGTCGAGCGGGCCGATCTCCACCGGGTCGGCCTGCCCGTAGAACGGCTCGGCCCGGCCGGTGAACAGCGTGCGCATCATCGACGGGTGCGACCCGGCGAAGACGATGCCCAGGTCCCGGTAGTGGTGCTGGACCGCCGTGCGCAGGGCGCCGGCCGCGCCCGGGACCCGGGCGATGGACGAGAACTCGTCCACCACCAGCAGGGTGGGCTCCTCGGTGGCGGTGGCCACCAGGACGTCCAGCAACCGGTGGAAGGTGACAGCGGGGTCGGGACGGTGGCGGGCCGGGCCGGTGAGCTCGACCTTGACCACGCCCAGGTTGAGCGCCAGGCCGGCGGCCACGTCGCCGGCGGCAGCCGCGAAGCGCCCGGTGGTGGCGGCGAGGGCGTCGTCGAAGCGCACGGCGACGTCGGGCATCGAGGTCACCTCGTAGAGGTCGACCCACACGGTCGTGACCCCCGCCAGTCCGGCCGCCACCCGCCGCAGCAGGCTCGTCTTGCCGTAGCGGCGGGGGCCGAGCAGGGCGGTGACCCGCCGGCTCTCGATGCGGCCGGTGAGGTCGGCGACGAGCCCGTCACGGCCCTTTACCTCGACCGGCTCCAGGGGTCCCTGGTACGGGAACGGTGAGCGGGCCACGAGCCGAAAGGCTATCGCGAATTAGAAGGTCGACACTCATGTTGCACAGAAGGTGACCGCCGGCAGACAGGGATGCGTGCCAAGGACCAGGTTGCTCGTCAGGGCTCCGTGCGGGCCGCCGAGGGCGATGGTGGCGAGCTCGTAG
>JBKHXC010000512.1:0-5293 GCA_046566225.1 Acidimicrobiia bacterium | reverse complement strand
GACGGGGCCGTCGCCCGGCTGGAGTCGTCGCTGGACGCCGGCGAGCTGGCCCTCACCCCCCACGAGCTGGAGGCGGTCAACGCCACCCTGGGGCGTATCAAGGACGCCGCCTGGTCGGTGGGCCACGACCGCGTCCCGGCTGCCCGGGCCGTGGCCGAGCTGGCCGGCGCCGGTGCGGGCGACGCCGCCGTCGACGCCTACGCGTCCATTCACGCCGCCCTGTCGAGCATCGACCGCCTGGAGGTGCGGGGCCGGGACTCCGCCGGCCTGCACGTGCTGGTCAGCGGCCACGGGCTCGACCTCGACGACCCCGCGGTGCGGGCCGAGCTGGCCGAGCGGGGCGCCGACCCCCTGTTCACGTCCATGGCCGTGCGGGCCCCCGCCGGCCACCTGGCCTTCGTGTACAAGGCGGCGGCGGAGATCGGCGAGCTGGGCGACAACACCCGGGCCCTGCGGGCCGCCGTCGCCGCCGACGCCCTGCTGCGGCGGGCGCTGGGGGCCGGCACCGCCCGGGCCGCCGTGCTGGGCCACACCCGGTGGGCCAGCGTGGGCATCATCTCGCAGGCCAACGCCCACCCCCTCAACCACGAGGAGGACGGCGACGCCGGGGGCCCGTACGTGGCCGCCGCCCTCAACGGTGACGTCGACAACCACGCCGAGCTGGTCGAACGGGCCGGGCTGCGCATCCCGGCCGCCTTCACCACCGACGCCAAGGTGATCCCCGCCCTCGTCTCCCGCCGCCTGCGCGACGGCGACGGCGTGGTGGAGGCCTTCCGGTCGACGGTCGCCTCCTTCGAGGGCTCCACCGCGGTGGCGGCGGTGGCGGCCGATGCCCCCGAGCGCCTCCTCCTCGCCCTCCGGGGCAGCGGCCAGGCCCTCTACGTCGGGCTGGCGGAGGACGCCTTCGTGGTGGCGAGCGAGCCCTACGGGCTGGTGGAGGAGACCAGCCGCTACGTGCGCATGGACGGCGAGGCGGCGCCCCCGGGCGGTCCCCCGGGGCAGGTGGTCGTGCTCGACGCGGCCGCCGCCGGCACCGTCGAGGGCGTCGAGCGGCTCACCTACGGCGGGTCGCCGCTGCCCGTGACCGGGGCCGAGGTGCGGCGGGCGGAGATCACCACCCGCGACATCGACCGCGGGGGATTCGCCCACTTCCTCCTCAAGGAGGTCACCGAGGCGCCGTCGTCGTTCCGCAAGACGCTCCGCGGCAAGGTCGCCGGCTCCGGCGACGGCCTGCGGGTGGTGCTGGGCAACGAGACGCTCCCCGAGGCGCTGCGGGCCAGGCTGAAGGCGGGCGGCGTGCGCCGGGTGCGCGTCGTCGGCCAGGGGACGGCCGTGGTCGCCGGCCAGGCCCTGGCCGCCGCCTTGGCGCCGTGGGTGGCGGGGGCGGGCATGGTGGTGGACGCCCTCCCCGCCACCGAGCTGTCGGGCTTCGGCCTCGACGACGACATGGGCGACACCCTGGTCGTCGCCCACAGCCAGTCCGGGACCACCACCGACACCAACCGGACGGTGGACCTGGCCCGGGCCCGGGGCGCCACCGTCGTGGCCATCGTCAACCGCCGCGACAGCGACCTGGTGCAGCGGGCCGACGGGGTCCTCTACACCTCCGACGGGCGGGACGTGGAGATGGCGGTGCCGTCCACCAAGGCCTTCTATGCCCAGGTGGCGGCCGGCTTCCTCCTGGCCCTGGCCCTGGCCGACGAGGCCGGGTGCGGCGACCGCCGGCGGGCGTCGGAGCTGCTGGCCGCCCTGCGGGAGCTGCCGGCGGCCATGGAGGCGGTGCTGGCCCGCCGGGCCGCCATCGGGGCGGCGGCGGCGCGCCACGCCCCCGCCCGCCGCCACTGGGCGGTGGTGGGCAACGGGGCGAACCGGGTGGCCGCCGCCGAGGTGCGGATCAAGCTGTCGGAGCTCTGCTACAAGTCGATCGCCTGCGACGCCACCGAGGACAAGAAGCACATCGACCTGTCGGCCGAGCCCATGATCCTGGTGTGCGCGGCGGGGCTCACCGGGCCCAACGCCGACGACGTGGCCAAGGAGGTGGCGATCTACCGGGCCCACCAGGCGGCGCCGGTGGTCATCGCCACCGAGGGCGCCCGCTACCCGGCCGCCCTCGACGTCATCGAGGTGCCGCCCGCCCACCCGGCGCTGGCCTTCGTCCTGTCGGCCATGGCCGGCCACCTCTTCGGCTACGAGGCGGCCCTGGCCATCGACGCCCAGGCCCTGCCCTTCCGCCAGGCGCGGGCGGCGGTGGAGGCGGTGGCGTCGTCGGCGGCCTCGCCCGACGAGCTGCTTCCCGCCCTGGCCGCCCGCCTCGACGGCCCGGCCACCCGCTTCCTCGACGGCCTCCGGGGCGGGGCCTACGACGGCACCCTCGAGGCGGCGGCGGCCGTGCGTCTCGCCTCGGTGCTGCGCTTCGCTCGCGAGCAGGCGCCGCTGGAGGGCTACGAGCTGGAGTTCGGCAGGGTGGGCACGCCCAGCGTGGTGGTCCAGGACCTCACCGACGCCCTCACCCGGGCCATCGAGGCGCTCACCCGCCCGGTCGACGCCATCAAGCACCAGGCCAAGACGGTGACGGTCGGCATCTCCCGCTCCGAGGACGCCCTGTTCGGCGTGCCGCTGGTGGGGAAGCTGCTGGCCGCCGGCGCCGCCCGCGACCGCCTCGGGTACCGGGCCCTGCGCACGCTGGCCGCCCTCGACGCCGCCGTGGAGGAGGTCACCGGCTACACCCGGTACCGCATCGACGGGTCGGTGGCCGACGGCACGGCGACCATCGCCGTGGTCGACCGGGGCGGCGTGTCGCGCCGGCTCACCTCCCGGGTGGACTCCAACCCGGCGCTGCTCGGCACCAAGCACCGGGCCGCCACCGAGCGGGAGGTCACCGTCGCCCGGGGGCGCCGCGACGGGCGCACCATCGTGCTGGTGCCGGAGACCAAGGACGCCCAGGTCACGGGGATGACCCTGCTCCACGCCCGCTTCGCCGACCGGCTGGCCCCGGCCGAGGCCAAGCGGGTCCTCCAGGGCTACCGCGACCGCTGGGACGCCCTGGTGGACGCCGTCACCGAGACCGAGCCGGAGCTCCGGGAGGACGTGCTCGGCCGGGTGGGCATCGTCGACCTGCTCACCGAGCCCGTCCACGTGCTGGCCGACCGCTGGCGGGCATGATCGGCATCGGCATCGACGCCGTCGAGGTCGGCCGCTTCCGGCGGGCCCTGGCCCGCACGCCGCGGATGGCGGAGCGGCTGTTCACCGACCGCGAGCGGGCCTACGGCGCCCGCTTCGCCGATCCCGCTCCCCGCCTGGCCGCCCGCTTCGCGGCCAAGGAGGCGACCATGAAGGCGCTGGGCGTGGGCATCGGCGCCGTGGGCTTCCACGACGTGGAGGTGGCCACCGCGCCCAGCGGGGCGCCGTCGCTGCGGCTCAGCGGGCGGGCCGCCGCCCTGGCCGGCGAGCAGGGGGTGAGCGTCCTGCACCTGTCGATCACCCACACCGACGTGGTGGCCGAGGCGGTGGTGGCGGCGATATGAGAATCGACTCGGAGCCAGAGGTTCCGAGCCGAGCTGGCGGTGCTCCGGCCGGCCTCCGCCCTGTCCCTGTTTGGCCGGCAGCCGGGGGGGCCGCCTTCGGCGGCAGCCGGCGGCCGCCGGCGGTTCTCGACGTGAGCAGGATCGGCCCGCCACCGGTGGTGCCCCGCCGCCGGGCCGCGGGGGCGCCCGGGTGATCCCCGTCCTCACGCCCGAGGAGATGGGCGAGGTGGACCGGGCCGCACCCGAGCCGGTGGAGGTCCTGGTGGCCCGGGCCGGGGCGGCGGTCGCCCGGGCCGCCGTGCGGCTGATGGGCGGCGCCTACGGCCGGCGGGTGGTCGTGGTCGCCGGCAAGGGCAACACCGGCGCCGACGGGCGGTTGGCGGCCGACCGCCTGCGGCGGGCCGGCGTGCGGGTCACCGTGGTGGAGGCGTCCGCCGCCCCCGCCGCCCTGCCGGCCTGCGACCTGGTCGTCGACGCCGCCTACGGGACCGGGTTCCGGGGCGACTACCGGGCGCCGGCCCCGCCGCCGGGCGCCCCGGTGCTGGCCGTGGACATCCCGTCGGGGGTCGACGGGCTGACCGGCGAGGCGGGGGAGGGTGCCGTGCGGGCCCGGGCCACGGTCACCTTCGCCGCCCTCAAGCCCGGCCTGCTGCTGGGCGCCGGCCGGGACCGGGCCGGCACGGTGGAGGTCGTCGACATCGGCCTGGACGTGACGGGGGCCGGCGCCCACCTGGTCGAGGACGCCGACGTGCGGGTGCCGCCCCGCGGGCGCGACGCCCACAAGTGGCAGAGCGCGGTGTTCGTGGCCGCCGGGTCGCCGGGCATGACCGGCGCCGCCCTCCTCGCCGGGCGGGCGGCCCTGCGGGCCGGGGCCGGCAACGTGCGCCTCGGCGTCCCGGGCGCCGACGTCGCCCTGCTGCCGCTGGCCGAGATGGTGGGCGTCGCCCTCCCCGCCCGGGGCTGGGCCGACGCCGTGCTCGAGGCGTCGTCGCGCTGCCGGGCGCTGGTCACCGGGCCCGGGCTGGGCCGGGAGGAGGCCTCGGTCGCCCAGGTCCGGCGGCTGCTGGAGGGGGCCGGGCTGCCGGCGGTGGTCGACGCCGACGGGCTGGCCGCCGTGGGCGGCGGGGAGGCGCCCGGCGCCCCGCCCCGGGTGCTCACGCCCCACGACGGGGAGTACGGGCGCCTGAGCGGGTCGCCCCCCGGCGCCGACCGCATGGCCGCCGCCCGGGCGCTGGCCGGGCGCACCAAGGCGGTCGTGCTGCTCAAGGGGCCGACCACGGTGGTGGCCGCGCCCGACGGGACCGTCCGCCTCGCAGCGTCGGGCCGGCCCCAGCTGGCGACGGCGGGGAGCGGCGACGTCCTGTCGGGGATGATCGGGGCGTTCCTGGCCCGGGGCCTGGGCGGGCTCGACGCCGCCTCCTTCGCCGCCCACGCCCACGGCGCGGCGGCCGCCCTGGGGCCGGCCGAGGGGCTGGTCGCCGGCGACGTGGTCGAGCTGCTGCCCCGCTGGCTGTCGGCCCGTGGCTGACGCCGACCAGCCCACGCTGCACGACCCGCCGGCGCCCCCGCCGGCGTGGCGGCCGGCGTGGGCCGAGGTCGACCTCGGCGCCGTGGCCTCCAACGTCGCCTTCCTGGTGCAGCGGTGCGCGCCGGCGGCGGTGTGCGCGGTGGTCACGGCCGACGGGTACGGCCACGGCGCCGCCGCCGTGGCCCGGGCCGCGCTGGGCGCGGGGGCGACGTGGCTGGCGGTGGCCCAGGTCGAGGAGGGC
>JBKHXC010000511.1:0-11527 GCA_046566225.1 Acidimicrobiia bacterium | reverse complement strand
CCAGGCCGGCCGACGTGGCCTCCGCCACCGCCCGCCGGTAGCTGGCTACCGCCTCCCTGCCCCGACCCAGCTCGTGGAGGCACAGGCCGATCACCCAGTGGGCCGTCGCCCGCACGGCCGGGTCGTCCCCACCGTCGAGGAGGTGCCGCGCCCGCTCCAGCACGGCGGCGGGGTCGACGTGGCGCTCCTCGGCCAGCCTCCGGAGCACGTCGACGGCACCCTCGGGCGGCACGGTCCACATGCTAAAGACTCGGTATCACCGCGTCCGGCGGCGGCTCCGGAAGCAGACGAAGGGAGAAGCCGATGGCACAGGGGAAGGGCGACGACAGGCCGCGCCCGCGCGGCGCCTGGACGGAGCGGGTGGCGTTCGCCGACGGCGGCGCCGGGGGTGGGTTCGCCTACGTGCCCGGAGCCGTGCTCACCACCGATCCCGACCGGGCCCTCGCCGAGGCCCGGCGGCGATGGGGTGACCGGGTGGAGGCCCGCCGCGAGCTGGGCCCGTTCACCGAGCTGGTCGGCGCCGACGACCCGGTGGCGCTGGCCCGGGAGCTGCGCCTGCTGGGCGTGGTGGCCCAGCCCGACCACGTCGCCTTCGCCCACTGCGGACCGTGCTGCCCGCCGCACCCCGCCGCCACCTGTGGGAGCGGAGCGGGGGCCAACCCGGTGTACGCCACCCCGGTGTACGCCACCCCGGTCTACGCGACGCCGGTCTACGCGACTCCGGTCTACGCCACCCCGGTCTACGCCACCCCGGTGTACGCCACCCCGGTGTACGCGACGCCGGTCTACGCGACCCCGGTCTACGCCACCCCGGCGGCGCCGGCCCGGCGCACGGGGGTTCGCCGCAGCAGCGCCCGCCCCGCCCCCGACGGGACGGACACCACCGGCGCGGCGGAGGCATTCGGGGTGAAGGCGCCGAAGGGGGCGCCCCGCGTGATCGTCCTCGACACCGGCCTGGCCGGCGAGAAGCCGCCCCAGGCGCTCAAGGACGCGGCCGTCGCCCCGGCCACCGCCGCCGACGTGGACGCCCCCGACGAGGACGGCAACGGGTTCCTGGACCCGGCGTCCGGGCACGGCACCTTCATCGCCGGGCTCGTGCAGCAGGTGGCGCCGGGGACCGAGGTGGTGCTGCACCGCGTGCTGTCGACGATGGGCGACGGGGCCGAGTCCAACATCGTGCGGTGCCTCCTCGACCTCGACGTGCCCGACCCCGAGCGGACCGTCGTCAGCCTGTCCTTCGGGGGCTTCGCCCTCGAGCGGCCCTTCTGCATGGAGTGGGCCATCCGCAGCCTCCAGGCCCGGGGCGTGGTGGTCGTGGCCTCCGCCGGCAACGACGGATCCTGCCGGGCGACCTACCCCGCCGCCTTCCCCGACGTGGTCTCGGTCGGCGCCGTCGGCCCGTCGGGCCCGGCCCCGTTCTCCAACTACGGCCCCTGGGTGCGGGCCTGCGCTCCCGGGGTCGACCTCCTCAGCACCTTCTTCCAGGGCTACGACGGCGACGAGCCGGCCGGCGAGGACGGCGTGGACAACGACCGCTACGAGGGTTGGGCGCTGTGGAGCGGGACGTCGTTCTCGGCGCCCGTGGTGGCCGGGGCCCTGGCCCGGGCCATGGCCGCCGAAGGCTGCACGGCGGCCGGGGCCGTGAAGCGGGTCGTGGACGAGCCCGGGCTCATGCGCATCCCCAACCTGGGCACCGTCGTCAACGTCCTGTGATCACGGGTCCGTGCCGGACGGGCCGCACCCGAGTAAATAGCTCACCGTTCCGGTGACCTATTTACTCGGGAGTGGGGTGGTGCGGCGGGCGCTGGTGGTGGCCGCCGCGGTGGTGGTGACGGCGGCGTGCAGCTCGGCCAGCCCGGCCGAGCGGGTGCTCGCCGCCCCGGCCCGCACGGTGGCCGAGGGGACGGCCCGGGTGTGGCAGCGCGTCGAGGTGACGCCGGCGGACGGGGTGGCGGGCGGGCCCGGGCCGGTGGTGTCGACCGCCGAGGGGGTGGTCGACTTCGGCGCCGCCGAGGGCGCCCTGACCGTCACCGCCGGCGGCGAGGAGCTGGAGGTGGTGTTCCAGGGCGCCACGATCTACCAGCGCCTCCCGGGCGCGGCCGCCGTCGCCGCCGGCAGGGACTGGATCCGCATCGACCTCGACGCCGTGGGCGAGGCGGTCGGCGTGGAGGGGCTGGCCGAGCTGGTGCGGTCGCGGTCGAGCGACCCCTCGGCGGCCCTCCAGTACCTGCGGGGCGCCGCCGGCTCCGTGCGCGCCGTGGGCGACGAGCCGATCCGGGGCGTGCGCACCACCTGGTACGAGACGACCATCGACGTGGGCCGGGCCGCGGACGGCGCGCCCGCCGGCGTGGCGCGGACGATCCGCCAGATCGAGGAGGTGTTCGGCGTCAGCCGCATCCCCACCGACGTGTGGATCGACGGCGACGGCCGGGCCCGGCGCCTCAGGCAGGAGATCGACTACTCGGCGGCCGGGGGCTCGGGCCGGTTCCCTCCCGGGGCGCTCCCCCGGCGGGTGGACCTGACCGTCGAGCTCTACGACTTCGGCGTACCCGTGTCGGTGCAGGCCCCGCCGGCCGACGAGGTGGCCGACTACGCCGACGTGGTGGGCCGGGCCCGGCGCGGGGAGGGGTCGGGCGCGGCGTCGCCCGCCACCGACGCCCTGGTGGCCCGCCTGCTGGTCGAGCTGCCCCCCGGCTACGAGCGCCAGCCCGACGACGTCGGCGACACCGGCCCGTCCGACCTCGACAAGGCGGTGCGCGACGACGGGGCGCCCGACGCCCGCCAGGTCCTGGAGGCGGACGGGTTCGTCGCCGGCTACCAGCGTATGTGGGCCAAGGACCAGGAGGGGCTGATCGTGGACTTCGTCTACCAGTTCTCCTCCCCGGCGGGCGCCGTCCGCTACCGCGACCGCACGCTGGAGTCGCTGGCCGGCGAGCCGGGGGCGACCGGCCTGGCGGTGCCCGGCGTGCCGGGCGCCACCGGCGTCCGCATCGTGGAGGACGACGAGCACACCGCCGTGGTGTTCGTGACCAGGGGCGGCCTGCTGGGCCAGGTGGTGGTGGTCGGGCCCGACGCCGGCACCGACGCCGTGCCGGTGGCCCTGGCCCGCCAGCAGTACGACCGGTTCGGGTAGGTCGGCCCCGCTCGGCGGCCACCGGCCGAGCGCTTCGGTCCTCAGACGTCCGCGCCGCTCACTCCACCACCCACTCCAGGACCCGGAACGCCCCCAGGCCGGCGGGGTCGACCAGGGCGGCCGCCTCGCCCACCCGGCTGCGGGCCGCCAGCGGCGCCAGGGTGCCGGCGGCGGCGCCGGCGTGCCAGGCGGCCCGGGCGTCGGCCACCAGGTCGTCGATGCCGTGGGCGGCGAGGAACCGGGCCTGGGGCGCGTCGCCGGACGGCGGCCGGACGGCGGCCAGCTGGTCCACCGCCACCTCGCAGGTGACGTCCTGCCCGCCGGGGTTCTCGAGCGGGCCGCCGCCCCGGCCGTGGGAACGGTAGGTGCGCAGCCAGTCGGTCCAGGGGCGGGCGGCGAGGGAGGCGGTGGCGTCGGCGTAGTCGACCACCACCACCCGCCCCCGGCGCAGCACCGACAGGGCCGAGCCCAGCCACGCCCGGGCCTGGTGCTGGAGGGGGATGCGGCCTCCGACGGGGGCGCCCGGCGCCAGGCGATCGGCCTCGGCGGCCAGGGAAGGGGCGGCGGGCACCAGCACCTCGGCCAGGGCGGTGCCGCCGGCGCCGGCGCCGACCCGCACCTCGTGCCACCCCTCGGGGCGCCGCTCGAGGAGGAGGAACGGCAGGGTGTCGACCAGCTCGTTGGCCACCACGACCCCGGTGAGGGGGGCGGCGGGCGGGCCGGCCAGCGAGGTGGCGAGCGGCCCGGCGCCCGGCCCCGGCCGGGGCCCGTCGCCGCCCTCCCCCTCCCCGTCGCCCGCCGGCGCGCCCAGCACGGTGGCCGGCGACTCCAGGGCCAGCCGCTCCGCCTGGCGGGCGCGGAGGGGCTCGGAGCGCTCGACCAGGACGTAGCGCAGGGCCGGGGCGCACGCCCCGGCGGCGGACAGCACGCCGGCGGCCAGGGTGCCGGCGCCGGCGCCCGCCTCCACCACCACGAACGGGTCGGGGCGGCCCAGCTCGGCCCACCAGGCGTCGAGGGCGCGGGCCACCACGGCGGCGAACAGGGGGCCCACCTCGGGGCTGGTGAGGAAGTGGCCCCGCCGCCCCGCTCCCCCGCCGCCCCCGGCGAAGAACCCGCCCTCGGGGTCGTAGAGGGCGATGTCGAGGAAGTCCTCGAAGGAGAGTGGCCCGAGGCGGGCGATGCGCTCGCGGACGCGCCGGGCCGCCGCGTCGGCCGGCGTGGCTAGTGCCCCGGCCACAGACCTTCGCCCCGTTCGCAGCCGCAAGGTTCGTGGCCGCACTCGCCGCCGCCGGCGGCCTCTACGGCTGCGGACACCGCAGAAGGGACAGGGCGGAGGCGGCGCGAGCTCCGCTCGCCCGCCGGAGCACGATCAACTCGACCGAATGGAGTGAGCGAAGCGAACGAATGAGGTCGACGCACTACCCCGTCGCCAGGTGGGCCAGGTCCCCGAGGCGGGCGACCGCCTGCGGGTAGACGCCGATGGCCACCACCGCGATCGCCGTGAGCCCGAGGGCGGCGGCCAGGGGCGCCGGCACGTTGACGGGCGTGCGGTCCTCGTCGGGGACGGGGCGCATCCACATCTCGCGGGCCACCGACGCGTAGTAGAAGAGGGCGATCACCGAGTTGACCCCGGCGACCACGGCCAGGAGCACGGCGTTGAAGGTGCCGGCGTCGAGGGCGGCCTGGAAGATGGCCAGCTTGGCGAACCATCCCCCCAGGGGCGGGATGCCGGCCAGGGAGAACACGAAGATCGTCATGAGGACGGTGAGGCCGGGGGCGTAGTTGAACAGCCCGCCGTAGGAGGCGATCTCCCCCGACCGGGTCTTGCGGGCCACGGCCATGACGATGGCGAAGGCACCCAGGTTCATCGCCGCGTAGATGACCAGGTAGACGATGGTGGCCGTCTGGGCCGAGCCCACCGCCGCGGGGTTCTCGCCGGCCACCGCGAACGGCACCAGGATGTAGCCCGCCTGGGCCACCGACGAGTAGGCGAGCAGGCGGGCGATGTTGGTCTGGCGCAGCGCCACCAGGTTGCCGACCGTCATGGTCAGCGCCGCCAGCACCCAGAACAGCGGGCCCCACACGTCGGGGCGGCCGAAGAACCCGACGTAGACGAGCTGGAGCAGGGCCACGAAGCCGCCCGTCTTGGAGGCGACCGACAGGAAGGCGGTCACCGGCGTGGGGGCGCCCTCGTAGGTGTCGGGCGCCCAGAAGTGGAAGGGCACGGCCGACACCTTGAAGGCGAAGCCGACCACGATGAGGAAGATGCCCAGGGTGACGACGGGCTGCTCGCCGGGCGAGCCCGCCACCGCGGCGCCGATGGTGGTCAGCAGGGTGGAGCCGCTGACGCCGAAGACCAGCGACATGCCGTAGAGCATCACCGCCGAGGCGAGAACCCCGAGCAGGTAGTACTTGAGGGCGGCCTCGTTGCTGCGCAGGTCCCGCTTGCGCCAGCCGGCCAGCATGTACGCCGGGATCGACAGCAGCTCCAGGGCCACGAAGATGGAGATGAGGTCCCGCGACGACGACATGACGACCATGCCCAGCAGGGAGGAGAGGAGGAGGAACGAGTACTCGCCCTCGTAGTAGTCGCCCTCCTCGATGTAGCGGATGGACATGAGCAGGACCACGTAGCCCATGGCCAGGAACAGGCCCTTGAACAGCAGGGCGAAGTCGTCGACCACGTAGGCGCCGCCGAACATCGAACGGTCGTCGCCGTTCACCGCCAGGGCGATGACGGGGACGATGCTGACCAGCACCCCCACGCCGGCCAGCTGGGTCACCAGGTACTTCCTGGTCTCGTCGACCACCAGGTCGACCAGCAGGACGGCCACCAGCACGCCCAGCAGCAGCAGCTCGGGCGAGAGGGCGGCGTAGTCGAGGTGGGGGGCGGTGAAGCCGCCCGCCTGGGCCAGCAGGGCGGCGGGCACTACCCGCCCACCGCTGCGAAGGCGGCGGTCACCGTCTGGACCGCCTCGTCGGTCATGCCGAACAGGAGCCGGGGGTAGACGCCGAGGACCACGATGAGGGCCAGCATGGGCGCCCAGGCGATCCACTCCGGGCCGTGCACGTCGTGGATGTGCGCCTCGGCGAACTCCTCCTTGGGCCGGCCGAAGGCGGTGCGCTGGTACATCCACAGCAGGTAGCCGGCGGCGAAGACGGTGCCGATGGCGGCCACCACCATGTAGGTGCGGAACAGCGCCTCCGACAGACCGGGCGCCGGCTGGTAGGCGGCCAGGATGGCCGGGAACTCGCCCCAGAAGCCGGCCAGGCCGGGGAGGCCGAGGGAGGCCATGGCGCAGAACCCCAGGATCCACCCCAGCTTGGGCGCCTGGATCAGCAGGCCGCCCAGGCGGGCCAGCTCACGGGTGTTGAAGCGCTCCTGGATGGAGCCGGCGCAGAAGAACAGCATCCCGGTGATGAGGCCGTGGGCCACCATGCCGAACACGGCGGCGTTGATCCCGAAGTCGGTGAGGGTGGCGATGCCGAGCATCACGAAGCCCATGTGGGCCACCGACGAGAAGGCGATGAGGCGCTTCAGGTCGCGCTGGGCCAGCGAGCCCAGGGCGCCGTAGATGATGCCCACCACCGCCAGCCCGCCGATCCACGGGGCCCGGGAGACGGCCGCCTCGGGGAGGATGGGCAGGGCGATGCGCACGAACCCGTAGGTGCCGAGCTTGAGCAGGACGGCGGCCAGGATCACCGACCCCACGGTGGGCGCCTCGGTGTGGGCGTCGGGGAGCCAGGTGTGGAAGGGGAACATCGGCACCTTGATGGCGAAGCCCATGAACAGCCCGCCGAAGATCCACAGCTGGGTCTCGTGGTCGATGGCGCTGGCGTTGGCGATCAGCTCGGGGATGTCGAAGGTGTTGCCCGCCCTGAAGAACAGGGCCAGGAACCCGAGGATCATGAGGGCCGACCCGAACAGGGTGAACAGGAAGAACTTGATGGACGCGTACTGGCGGTTGGGGCCGCCCCACACGCCGATCATGAAGTACATGGGGAGCAGGACCAGCTCGAAGAAGACGAAGAACAGGATCAGGTCCTGGGCCACGAAGGTCCCGTTCATGCCGACCTCGAGCACGAGGAGGAGCATGAGGAACGCCTTGGGGTTGTGCGGCTCCGGGAAGTGGTCCCAGGAGTAGACGACGCACAGGACGCTCACCAGCATCGACAGGGCGATGAGGGGGAGGGAGATGCCGTCGATGCCCACGTGGTAGCGGCTGTTGATCGCCTCGATCCACTGCTTGTCCACCTCGAACTGGAGGGCGTCGGACACGCCGTAGTCGAAGTTCGCCAGCAGGCCCACCCCCACCGCGGCGGTCGCCACCGTGACGAGGAGGGTGACCACCTTGATGAGCTGCTCGTTGTGGCGGGGCAGGAAGCCCACCACCACCACGCCCACCGCGGGGAGGAAGACCGCCAGCGAGAGGCCCCACGTGTCGAACCAGTCCAACGGAATCTCCTAGGCGAAGAGGACGAGGGCGCCGCCCAGGAGGACGACGCCACCGAAGAGGAAGGCGGCGTACTGCTGCACGCGGCCCGTCTGCAGGACACTCAGGGCGCTGCCGCCCTCCTCGGCACCGATGCCGGTGCCGTTGACGACGCCGTCGACCACCTTCTGGTCGACCACGTCGTAGGTGAACCGGGCGGCGGCCCGGGCGCCGATGCCGACGCCGTTGACGACGCCGTCGATGACCCGCTGGTTCACCCAGTAGGCGGCCCGGGCCACCGGCCCCTTGATGCCGCCCACGATCATGTCGGTGTACAGGCGGTCGAGCCAGTACTTGTTCTCGAGCAGCCGGTAACCCGACAGGGCGGCGGCGCTGCGCTCGGTGAGGCGGTGGGGGCCCAGGTTCCTCCAGTAGTAGGCGTAGCCGGCGCCGATCCCGGCCAGGCCCATCAGCGAGCCGAGCAGGGCCAGCCCCACGGAGAAGTCGTGGTGCTCGACGCCGGCGGCCACGGTGGTGACGCCCTCGGTCCACTCCGAGAACAGCCCGATGCCGGGGGCGTTGAGGAGGCCGACGACCACCGACAGGCCGGCGAGCACGACGAGGGGGCCGGTGATGGCCGGGGGCGACTCGTGGGGGTGGCCGTGGCCCCGGTACTCGCCGAAGAAGGTGAGGTACACGCAGCGGGTCATGTAGGCGGCCGTCATGAAGGCGCCGACCAGGCCGACGACGAGGAACAGCTCGTAGCCGTGGGAGGCGCCGAGGAGGATCTCGTCCTTGGACCAGAAGCCGGCCAGCGGGAACACCCCGGCCAGGGCCAGGCTGCCGATGAGGAAGGTCGCGTAGGTCACGGGCATGTGCCGGCGGAGCCCGCCCATGTCCTTCTTCATGTCGAAGCTGTGGACGGCGTGGCTCACCGAGCCGGACGCCAGGAAGAGCAGGCCCTTGAACATGGCGTGCGTGAAGAGGTGGAACAGCCCCGCCGTCCACGCCCCGACGCCCAGGGCCATGACCATGTAGCCGAGCTGGCTGACGGTGGAGTACGCCAGCACCTTCTTGATGTCGCTCTGGACGAACGCCAGGGCGGCGGCGATCAGCACGGTGGCGCCGCCCACCACGGCGACGGGGTTGACCCCCCCGGCGCCGATGTCGAACGCCTCCCAGAACACCCCGTAGAGGCGGGCCACCAGGTACACGCCGGCCACGACCATGGTGGCGGCGTGGATCAGCGCCGACACCGGGGTGGGGCCGGCCATGGCGTCGGGCAGCCAGGTGTGCAGCGGGAACTGGGCGCTCTTGCCGATGACCGCGCACAGCAGGGCGGCGGCGGCGGCCACCAGGGCCGTGCGGCCGATGGCCCCGGACAGGGCGGCGTCGTTGATCTCGGCGATGTCGAAGGTGCTGCCGGCGGTGACGAACAGGATCGACAGGCCGACGAGGAGGCCGATGTCGCCGGTGCGGGTGGTGAGGAAGGCCTTGAGGGCGGCGTCGGAGTTGGCCTTCTCCTCCCACCAGTGCCCGATCAGCATGAACGAGCAGAGGCCCATCATCTCCCAGCCGAACAGCAGCTGGAGGGTGTTGCTGGCCGTGACCATGATCAGCATCCCGGCGGTGAACAGGCTCAGGGCGGCGAAGTAGTGGGTGTACCGGCGGTCGCCGTGCATGTAGCTGGTGGAGAACACGTGCACGAGGAACGAGATGAGGCAGACGGTGAACACCAGCACGACGGCCATGCCGTCCATCCGGGTCCCCGCCTGGATCTCGACCCCGCCGCTGGAGAACCAGGTCACCTGGCGCTCCACCGGGCGCCGGACGGGCTCGGCGTGGTGCTCCTCCTCCTCCTCCGCCGCCGCCGCCCCGTGGCCGCCCTCGTCGCCGCCGGCCGCCACCGCGCCGCCGGCGTGCTCGTCCTCCTCGCCGGCGTGCTCGTCGTCGCCGGCGTGCTCGTCGTCGCCGGCGTGGGGGGCGGCCTCGGCCGCCGCGTGCTCGCCGGGGGGCGGCACCTCGTAGTCGGCGGGCCGGTCGACCCACTGGACCAGCGCCACGACCGACAGCAGGAGGGCGAGGCCGACCGCCGCCACGCCCAGCTCGTGGCCCTTGCCCGGCAGGCGCTTGCCGAAGAACAGGATGAGCACGAACGACAGGACGGGCAGGGCGGGGATGACCCAGGCGTTGCGCAGCAAGGAGTCCGCTCAGCCCTTCATGAGGTCGACCTCGGTGAGGTCGATCGAGTGCTTGTTCCGGTAGATGAGCAGCACGATGGCGAGGCCCACGCCCACCTCGGCGGCGGCGATGGCGATGACGAAGAGGGCGAACACCTGCCCGACCACGGTGTCGTGGAAGGCGCCGAAGGCCACCAGGTTGACGTTGACGGCGTTGAGGATGAGCTCCACGGACATGAGCACGAGCACGCCGTTCTTGCGGGCCAGCACCCCGTAGACGCCGACGCAGAACAGGAAGGCGGCGAGGAACAGGAACTGGTTCAGGTACACGCCCTCAGTCCCTCCGGGCGATGACGACGGCGCCGATGAGGGCGGCGAGGAGCAGGACGGAGACGACCTCGAAGGGGACCAGGTAGTCCTGGAAGATGGAGTTCCCGACGTCGGCCGAGGTGGGGACGGGGTTGTCGGAGGGCAGCTCGGTGGACCCGTAGGCGTCGTGGAGCACGGCCGCCAGCACCCCGAACAGGAACAGGGCCACGACCAGGGACAGGCCGCGCTGGTCGTTGTCCAGGTCGGCGCTCAGCCCGAGCGGGGCGCGGGTGAGCATGATGCCGAACAGGAACAGCACGACGATGGCCCCGATGTACACCAGGACCTGCACGACGGCGGTGAACTCGGCGGCCAGGAGGATGTAGAGGGCGGCGACGCCGGCCAGCACGACCACCAGGTACAGGGCGGCGTGGACGATGTTCTTGGTGGTCACCACCCGCACGGCGGCGATGCCCATGGCCAGGGCGATGATCCCGAAGATGGCGTTCTGGGCGACCATCGGCTACTTCTTGCCGCCCTTCCTCGCCTCGGCGCCCGCCTCCAGCGGCGGGGGCTCGGGCACCGTCTCCATCCACTCGCCGAGGCGGTCCTTGTCGTGCAGGAGGTCGGCGATCTTCACCTCCGAGTACTCGTACTCCGGGCTCCAGAACAGGGCGTCGAAGGGGCAGACCTCGACGCAGATCCCGCAGTACATGCACAGGCCGTAGTCGATGTCGAAGCGGTCCAGCTTCTGGACCGTGCGGGGCTTGCCGCCCTCCCGCCGGGGCGGGGCCTTGTCCTTGTGGCCCTCGATGTAGATGCACCAGTCGGGGCACTGCCGGGCGCAGAGCATGCAGACCGTGCAGTTCTCCTCCTTCAGGGCGATGACGCCCCGGGCCCGGGTGGGCGGCGCCTCCTTCACGTGCGGGTACTGCACGGTGACGGCGGGCTTCAGCATCGTGCGGAACGTGACGCCGAGGCCCTTGAGGAGGCCGGGCAGCTCGGGCATGGCTAGAACACCACCTTCAGGACGCCGGTGGCGAGGATGTTCACCAGCGAGATCGGGATCAGGAACTTCCAGGCGAAGGACTGGAGCTGGTCCTCCCGCATCCGCGGGTAGCTGAACCGGATCCAGAAGATCAGGAAGGCGACGACCATGATCTTGGCCCCCAGCACCAGCGGCCCCAGGACGTCGGCCAGCGTGCCCTCCACGCCGGGCACGTACCACCCGCCCAGGAAGAGGGTGGCGCCGATGGCCGAGAAGGCGAAGGCGGTGCCGTACTCGCCCATGAAGAAGAAGAGGAAGCGGAAGCCGGTGTACTCGGTCATGTAGCCGGCGACCAGCTCGGACTCGGCCACCGGCATGTCGAACGGGGCCTGGGTGAGCTCGGCCTGGGCGGCGGCCAGGAAGATGAGGAAGCCGACGGCCTGGGTGAGGATGAACGGGTTGCCGATGATCCCGACGCCGAAGA
>JBKHXC010000510.1:0-10048 GCA_046566225.1 Acidimicrobiia bacterium | reverse complement strand
CGGAGAGGGGCGCGGCGTGCGGGCGCGCCCCGGCCCGGCCGGCGGTCCCGGAGAGGGGCGCGGCGTGCGGGCGCGCCCCGGCCCGGCCGGCGGTCCCGGAGAGGGGCGCGGCGTGCGGGCGCGCCCCGGCCCGGCCGGCGGTCCCGGCGGCACGCTCCCGTCCACGGGGGCCCCGGCGGCCGGCGGCGGAGGGCGGCCGGCGCGGGGGCGCAGCGGCGGCCCGGCCGGCGAGCGCAGGCCCGAGCGAGGGGAGGGCCGTTCGCCCCGGCGGGCGGACCCGGGCAGGGGCCGCACCGAGGGGCCGGCCGCGTCGGGCGGTCCCGGCCGGCTTGCGCCCGAGGCGCGCCGGGCCGTGGCCCGGGGCCGCGCCGTGGAGCCCGACGAGGCGGCCAGGCGCTTCCGGGGGAGCGTGGCCCGCAGGGGCGCCCGGCTCGTGGCCGCCCCGGACGACGGGCGGAGGAGGACGACCGCGGACCGGCCGGCCCCGTCGGGCGAGCGCCCGGCGTGGGAGCCGGAGGTGTGGGTCGACGACGAGGGTGAACCGCGGGCCGAGCCGGCGAGCATCGAGTCGCCGTCCCCGGCGTCTCGGCGGCCGGCGCCGTCGCTGCCTGACGAGGTCGGCGCCGAGGTGGCCCGGGCCGTCGGGCGAGCCAAGGCCGAGCGGGTCCAGCGCCGCCTGGCCGAGGCGATCAAGGCGTACGAGCGCGACCGCTACGCCGACGCCCTCCGCACCCTCCGCCCCATCGCCCAGGCGGCGCCCCTGTCGGCCACCGTCCGGGAGCTCCACGGCCTCACGCTCTACCGCCTCGGGCGGTGGACGTCGGCCATCCGGGAGCTGGAGGCCTTCCACGCCCTCACCGGGTCCTACGACCAGCACCCCGTCCTGGCCGACTGCCACCGTGCCCTCGGCCACTGGAGGGCGGCCGAGGCGGCGTGGGAGGACCTGCGGCGCTCGTCGCCACCGCCCGAGCTGCTGGCCGAGGGCCGCATCGTCGTGGCCGGGACGCTCGCCGATCGCGGGGACCTGGCCGGCGCCATCGCCCTGCTGGAGCAGGCCAAGACCAAGGAGCGGCCGCCGCTGCTGCACCACCTCCGGGTCTGGTACGCGCTGGCCGACCTCTACGAGCGGGCGGGCGACGTCCCCCGGGCCCGGGCGCTGTTCGCCGCCGTGCTCGAGTGCGACCCCGCCCTCTTCGACACGCGCGACCGCCTGGCCGCCCTGGCGTGACGGCCGTGGCGGCGCCCGGGCGAGCGGCGCTGTCACAGGCCACGGGTAGCGTCGCCGTCGGCGCTTCCCCCGTGCCCAAGGTGCGAAGAAGGAGAGGTGTCGTGACCAACCTCGTGGTCCTGCGGGGCCGGCTCACCCGGCCGGCCGCGGTGCGAGCCCTGCCGTCGGGGGACGAGCTGGTGGAGCTGGAGGTGTCCGTTCCCCGGCCCGGCCAGCGGGCGGAGTCGGCTCCCGTCGTGTGGCCGGACGCCCCGGCGGCCGCCCGGGAGCTGGACGTCGACGAGGAGGTGGTCGTCGTCGGGCGGGTGCGGCGCCGGTTCTTCCGGGCCGGCGGGGCCACGCAGAGCCGCACCGAGGTCGTCGCCGAGGCGGTCGTCCCGGCGGCCAGGGCCCGCCGCGCCCGCGCCGTGGTGGGCAAGGCGCTGGCCCGGCTCGACGCCGGCTAGTGCTTCGACCTCGTTCGCTCGCTTCGCTCACTCCACTCGGTCGAGTTGGATCGTGCTCCGGCGGGCGAGCGGAGCTCGCGCCGCCTCCGCCCTGTCCCTTCTCGGTGTCCGCAGCCGTAGAGGCCGCCTGCGGCGGCGAGTGCGGCCACGGACCTTGACGCTGCGAACGCGGCAAAGGCGTGTGGCCACGGCACTAGGCGTCGAGCGAGCGGAACACCATGCCGGTGCGAGGCTTGGGGGTGAAGAAGGTGGTCTTGGCGGGCATGCGGGCGGCCCCCCGGCCGATCCCGGCGATCTGGTCGACGCTGGCCGGGCGGAGGAGCACGGCGGCCTGGGCCCGGCCGTCGGCCACGGCGGCGGCCGCCTCGGCCAACCCGTGCTGGTACTCCAGGGTGTGGGGCGGGAAGGCGGCCAGGGCGACGTCGAGGCGGCTGGAGTCGAGGGCGTGCTCGGCCGCCTGCTCGGTCGCCGGGGTGGGGCGCAGGAGCCACCAGCCGGCGGTCGTGCCCAGGGCCAGGGCCCCCTCGGCCGCCATGCGGGCCGGCAGCTCGGCGGGCGGTGCCGGCGCCGGCTCCACGTCGAAGGACGCGCTCAGGGCGCCGACCACGTCGAAGCCCTCGGGGAGGCCGGAGAGCAGCCGGTGGGTGGGGGCCACCGTCAGCTGGTCCCGGCGGGCCTCGACCACCCAGGCCATGACGGCGTCGTGGCCCCCGGACGAGCCGCCGGTGGCCGCCCGCCGCTCGTCGCGGTAGGCGAGCGCCGTCTCGTAGCGGTGGTGGCCGTCGGCCACGATCACCGGTGCGGCGGCGACCGCGGCGGCGATGGCCTCGACGAGGCCCGGCTGCGACACCCGCCAGAGCCGGTGGTGGACGCCGTCGGCGTCGGTCCCCCGGGCATCGGGTGGGGCCGGCAGCTCGCACAGCTCGGTGAGCCCCGGGGTGGTGGACAGCACCCAGATGGGCGACAGGTTGGCCCGGCACGCCCGGAGCAGGTCGAGCCGGTCGGCCCGCGCCTTGGGGGTGGTGTGCTCGTGGGGCAGCACGGCGCCCTCGTCGAGGGTCGACAGGGCGAGGGCGCCGATGGCCCCGGTCGTCTGGCGGGGGGTGCCGGTGTCGTCCCGGTAGCCCATGCGGTACACGTAGAACGACGCCTCGTCGTCGCTGCGCAGGACGCCGCCGGCCCGCCACGACGCCCACAGCCCGGCGGCCACCTGGTAGCGGTCGCGCCCCCCCTCGTCGGCGGGCAGCTCCAGGCGGACCGCGTTGTAGGGGCTGCGGGCGACCAGGGCGGCCCGCTCGTCGGCGGTGATGACGTCGTAGGGAGGGGCCAGGACGTCGTCGAGGCGGCCGCCGGAGGCGTAGCGCACGCCGGCGAAGGGCTTGAACGGAGGCACCCACCATGCGTAGCACAGGCCCGGCCCGGGGCCGCCGGCTGGTGCGGGGGTCCCGTGCGCGACCACCATGGCGGCCATGACGTGGGCGGTGGACCTCGACGGCGTGCTGTGGCGGGGCGAGGCGCCCATCCCCGGGTCGGCGGAGGCCGTGGCCAGGCTGCGCGCCTCGGGGGAACGGGTGGTGTTCCTGACCAACAACTCCAACAAGCCGGTGGCTGCCTACGTGGCCAAGCTGGCCGGCGCCGGGGTGCCGGCCCACCCCGACGACCTGGTGACGTCCGCCCAGGCCGCCGCCTCGCTGCTCGAGCCGGGGACGACGGCGCTGGTCTGCGCCGGCCCCGGCGTGGCGGAGGCGCTGGCCGCCCGGGGGGTGACGCCGGTGGAGCGGGGGCCGGCCGACGCCGTCGTGGTGGGGTGGCACGCCGAGTTCGACTACGAACGCCTCACCGAGGCGTCGTCGGCCGTGCGGGCCGGCGCCCGGCTGGTGGGCACCAACGACGACGCCACCTACCCCACCTCGGAGGGCGAGATCCCCGGCGGCGGGGCGCTGCTGGCCGCCGTCGCCTACGCCAGCTCGGCCCGGCCCGAGGTGGCGGGCAAGCCCCACGAGGCCATGGTGGCGCTGGTGAAGGAGCGGGTCGGCCCCGTCGAGGTGATGGTGGGCGACCGGCCGTCCACCGACGGGGAGCTGGCCCGCCACCTGGGCGCCCGCTTCGCCCTGGTGCTGAGCGGCGTCACCACCGGCCGCCACCTCCCGGTCACCCCCGAGCCGGACGTGATCGGCGACGACCTGGCCGCCGTGGTCGCCGAGGCGGTGGGGGCGACCGCCGCTCAGTAGCGCCAGGGGGTGGGCGACGGGTAGGGCTGGCGCTCGGGCTCGCCGGTGGCCCGCAGCAGCAGGCCGGCCACCACGCCGAACACGAACCCGCCCACGTGCGCCATCCAGGCGACGCCCTCGTTGGGGTTGATGAAGAACTGCGACACCAGCCAGATCCCGAGCAGCCACTTGGCCGAGATGTCGCGGAAGAGGATGAAGAAGCCGAGCAGGATCAACGAACGGATCTGCACGTTGGGGAACAGCACCAGGTACATCCCCATCACCCCGGCGATGGCGCCCGAGGCGCCGACCAGGGGCACGGTGCTGGCCGGCTGCACGGCGATGTGGGCGGCGGTGGCGACCACCCCGGCGACGAGGTAGAAGCCCAGGTACTTGGCGGCCCCCAGCCGGTCCTCGATGTTGTTGCCGAAGACCCAGAGGAACAGCATGTTGCCGAGCAGGTGGATCCAGCTGCCGTGCATGAACATCGAGTACAGGAGGGCGAGGTACTCGTTCTTGTCGGGGAAGAACGGCTCGGTCACCGGCGACGAGGTGCACGCCGTCTCGTCGTCGAACTGGACGGTGTCGCGCACCTCCTCCACCGTCAGCGGCCGCCCCTGCACCACCTCGCAGGGGATGGCCGCCGTCTGGAAGGTGAAGGCGTCGTTGTCCTCCCGCTGGCCGCCCTGCTGGACCCCCACCCACACCAGCACGCAGGCGGCGATGAGGATCACCGTGACCACCGGCGTGGTCGTCGTGGGGTTCTCGTCCTTGAGGGGGATCACGCGGGGCCGAGGCTAGCGGCGCCGCCTGGGGCCACCCCGGCGCTCAGCGGGGAGAGGGGCCAAAGCCCCCTCCCCCCGGCCCCCTCCCGTCCGTCGTGCCGCCTCCGGCGGCGCTCAGGCTCCTCGGCGGCGAAGCCGCCTGCGGGCCACAGTGGGGGGCAGAGCCCCCCACACCCGCACGAAAACTTGTCACATCGTTCAACGGTCGGGCGACAGAGAAGCTCTAGGATTGCCGCCATGAGCGACAGCGATCCGCTCCGCCGCTACATCGAGGCGGGGATCGCCCTCACCCAGCTCACCCGGGCCCGGGCCGAGGCCATCGTGAAGGAGCTGGTCAAGGCGGGCGAACTCCAGCGCGAGCACGCCCAGGACCGCGTCGAGGAGCTGCTGGAGCGCAGCCGGAGGGGAACGGGCGACCTGGCGGCCACCATCCGCAGCGAGCTGGCCGACCAGCTCTCGGCCCTCGGGTTCGCCACCAAGGCCGACCTGGCCGAGATGGAGGCCCGGCTGACGGCGCGCTTCGCCGCCGGCCGGCCCGCCGGGGGCGCCGAGGGGGGATCGGCGGGCAGGGCCCGGCCGGCGGCCAAGGCCGGCGGGGGCGCCAAGGGGCGGGCGCCGCGTGCCTCCCAGGGCGCCGCCCGCCGGGCGCGCACCTCCAAGGCGGCAGGCCCGGCGGCGACGACGGCCACGTCGGCAGGCCCGGCGGCGGGGCGGGAGGCGGCGAAGCGTTCCAAGGCGGGGCCCGAGGCGGCGGCCGGGCCGGAGGCGGCGGGCCCGGTGGCGGCCGGGCCCGGGGCGGCGGAGGGGGCGCCCCCGCCGGGGACGGCCGCCCGCGCCGCTCGGGCCGGCGCTCCCGCCAGGGCGCGGCGGCGCCCGACGGGGCCGGCCGCCGGCGCCGGCGGAGGCTGAGCCCGACGCCGGGCGGGCGCCGCCGCCTCGACGCCGAGCTGGTCCGCCGGGGCCTGGCCCCCAGCCGCGAGCAGGCCCACGCCCGCATCGCCGAGGGCCGCGTCCTGGTCGGCGGGGCCCCGGCCGCCAAGCCGTCCCGGCTGGTGTCGCCGGCCGAGCCGCTGGAGGTCGTCGGCCCTCCCCCCCGCTTCGCCAGCCGGGGCGGGGACAAGCTCGACGCCGCCCTGGAGCGCTTCGGCGTCGACGTGGCCGGGCGCCGGGCCCTCGACGCCGGCGCCTCCACCGGCGGGTTCACCGACTGCCTCCTCCAACGGGGCGCAGCGGCGGTGGTGGCGGTCGACGTGGGCGCCGGCCAGCTCCACGAGCGGGTCCGCGCCGACCGGCGGGTGACCGTCCTGGACCGCACCAACGTCCGCGACCTGGTCCTCGCCGAGCCGGTCGGCGTGGTGGTGGCCGACCTGTCGTTCATCTCGCTGCGCACCGTGGCGCCGGCGCTGGTGGGGCCCAACGCGGCGCCGGGCGCCGACGTGGTCCTGCTGGTCAAGCCCCAGTTCGAGGCGGGGCGGGCCGAGGCGGCGAGGGGCAGGGGCGTCATCCGCGACCCGGCGGTGTGGCGGCGGGTCCTGGAGGAGGTGCGCTCCGCCCTCGCCGCGCGGCGAGCCGCGATGATGGGGGCCATGGTGTCGCCCCTCACCGGGGCCGACGGCAACGTCGAGTTCCTGGCCCACTTCGTCGCCCACGCCCCCGACCCCGCCGGCGCGCCGGTCGACCTCGACGGCGTGGTCGCCGCCGTCAACCCGCGGTAGTGGCGACCGTCGCCCTCGTCCCCCATCGCCGCCGGCCCGAGGCGCTCGACGTGGCCCGCCGGGCCGTCGCCTGGCTGGAGCAGCGGTCCCACGAGGTGCGGGTGCCCGACGACGACGCCGTGGCCGGTGACCTGCGCCGCTTCGCCTGCCCGGTCGACAAGCTCACCGCCGACCTCGACCTGGTGGTCAGCCTGGGCGGCGACGGCACCATGCTCCACGCCGTGGACCTGGTCGCCGGCTCCGGCGTGCCCGTGCTGGGGGTCAACATCGGCCACCTGGGCTACCTCACCTCCGAGGTGGAGCCCGCCGCCCTGCCCGGCGCCCTGGAGCGGTTCCTGGCCGGCGAGCACCGCATCGAGGACCGCATGGCCCTGGAGGTCGAGGTGCGCACGGCCGGGGCCACCGAGGTGCACACCTGCCTCAACGAGGCGGTGCTGGAGAAGACCGTCTCCGGGCACACCATCCGCCTGGCCGTGCGCGTCAACGGCAAGCCGTTCCACGCCTACTCGGCCGACGGTCTCATCGTGGCCACCCCCACCGGCTCCACGGCCTACAACCTGTCGGCCCGCGGCCCCATCCTGTCGCCGCTGCTGCGGGCCGTCGTGGTCACGCCCGTGTCCCCCCACAGCCTCTTCGCCCACTCGGTGGTGCTCGGGCCCGACGACGCCCTCGACGTCGAGGTCATGGACGGGCGCCCGGCCGCCCTCGTCCTCGACGGTCGCGACGTGGGGCCGCTGGCGCCGGGGGACGCGGTCGCCTGCCGGCCCGCCCCCGTCGACGCCCGGCTCGTCACCTTCGGCGACCGCGACTTCCACCAGATCCTCAAGGCCAAGTTCGGTCTGGGCCGCTGATGCTGGCCGAGCTCGCCATCCGCGACCTCGGCGTCGTGGCCGACCTGCGGGTGGTCCTCGGCCCGGGGATGACGGCGGTGACGGGCGAGACGGGCGCCGGCAAGACGATGCTGGTGGAGGCCATCGAGCTGCTGGTCGGCGGGCGGGCCGACGGGGTGCTGGTGCGCTCGGGCGCCGACGAGGCGTGGGTGGAGGGCCGCTTCCTGGTCGGGGGCGACGAGGTGGTCCTGGCCCGGGCGGTGCCGGCGTCGGGGAGGTCGCGGGCGTACCTGGACGGGCGCCTGGCGCCGGTGTCGGCCCTGGCCGAGGCCGGGGCCCGCCTGGTCGACCTGCACGGCCAGCACGCCCACCAGTCGCTCCTGGCCCCCGCCGCCCAGCGGGCCGCCCTCGACGCCTTCGCCGGCATCGACCACGCCCCCCTGGTCGCCGCCCGGCTCCGCCTGCGCCAGCTGGAGGCCGCCCTGGCCGACCTCGGCGGCAACGAGCGGGCCCGGGCCCGGGAGGCCGACCTGGTGCGCTTCCAGCTGGCCGAGCTGGACGCCGCCGGCCTGCACGACCCCGCCGAGGAGGCGGCCCTGGAGGCCGAGGAGGACGCCCTGGCCGACGCCGCCGCGTCACGGGAGGCGGCGGCCGCCGCCGCCGCCCTCCTCGCCGGCGGGGAGGACGAGGGCGACGTGGTCGGCCGGGCGGTGGCGGCGGTGGCGGGGCGGCCGCCGCTGGCCGGGCTGGAGTCGCGCCTGCGGTCGCTGGCGGCCGAGGCGGCCGACGTGGCCGCCGAGCTGCGGGTGGCGGCCGAGTCGCTGGAGGACGACCCCGAGCGGCTGGCCGCGGTGCGGGCCCGGCGCCGGGCCCTGCGGGACCTGCGCCGCAAGTACGGCGAGTCGCTGGCCGAGGTGATGCGCTTCGCCGACGAGGCCCGCGCCCGCCTCGAGGCCCTGGAGCACCACGCCGAGCGGGCCCGCCGGCTCGACGAGCAGCGCTCCGCCGCCCTGGCCGACCTGGCCGCCGCCGAGGCCGTCGTGGGCGCCGGCCGGCGGGCGGCCGCCCCCGGGCTGGGCCGGGCCGTCGAGGCCCACCTGCGCCAGCTGGCCCTGCCCTCGGGTCGGCTGGAGGTGCGGGTGGGCGACGCCGATCCCGGCGACGACGTCACGTTCCTGCTGGCCGCCAACCCGGGCGAGGAGCCCCTGCCGCTGTCGCGGGTGGCCTCGGGCGGCGAGCTGGCCCGCACCATGCTCGCTCTGCGCCTCGTGCTCGACGCCGCCCACGGCCCGCCCACCATGGTGTTCGACGAGGTGGACGCCGGCGTGGGCGGCGAGGCGGCCCTGGCCGTGGGCCGGCGGCTGGCGGCGCTGGCCGCCGCCGGGGCCGGCGACCGTCACCGGCAGGTCCTGGTGGTCACCCACCTGCCGCAGGTGGCCGCCTTCGCCGACGCCCAGCTCGCCGTGCGCAAGGTGGAGCGTGGCGGCCGGGCCGTGGCCGAGGCGGCCGTGGTGTGCGGCGAGGACCGGGTGGTGGAGCTGTCGCGGATGCTCTCCGGCCACCCGAGGAGCGCCGCCGCCCGGGGCCACGCCCAGGAGCTGCTGGCGGCGGCGGCCGAGGCCCGGGGCCGGTGATGTCCCGCCGCCAGGCCCCGCCCGTGGCGCCCACGGGGCCGGCCCGGGTCGACCGGCGCACCAAGGAGCTCACCAAGCGCCTGGAGCCGGGCGACATCGCCGTCATCGACCACGAGGACCTCGACCGGGTGGCGGCCGAGGCCCTGGTGCGGTCGGGCGCGGCGGCGGTGGTGAACGCGTCGGCCTCGCTCTCCGGGCGCTACCCCAACGGGGGGCCGCTGGTGCTGGCCGAGGCCGGCGTGCCCCTCCTCGACGGCGTGGGCGACCAGGTGATGGACCTCGTCGCCGAGGGCCAGGTGGTGCGCATCGAGGGCGACGAGGTGTGGGTCGAGGGGGCGGTGGTCGGCAAGGGCGTTCGCCAGGACCTGGCCTCGCTGCGGCGCGACTACGCCTCGGCCAAGGAGACGATGGGCGTGGCCCTCGAGCGCTTCGCCTCCAACACCCTGGAGTTCCTGCGCCACGAGCACGACATCGTGCTGTCGCCCCAGGACCTCCCCGACCTCGGCGTCGCCGTCGAGGGCCGGCACGTGCTGATCGTGGTGCGTGGGTTCGACTACCGGGAGGACCTGGCCCACCTGCGCAGCTACGTCCGGGAGATCAGGCCGGTGCTCCTGGCCGTGGACGGCGGGGCCGACGCCCTGCTCGAGTTCGGGCTGCGCCCCGACGTCATCCTCGGCGACTTCGACTCGGTGTCCGACGCCGCCCTGCGCTGCGGCGCCGAGCTGGTGGTCCACTCCTACCGGGGCGGGGAGGCCCCGGGCGCCGGCCGGCTGGAGGCGATGGGCCTCCCGTACGTCACCTTCTCGCCCACCGGCACCAGCGAGGACGCGGCCATGCTCCTCGCCTACGAGAAGGGCGCCGAGCTCATCGTGGCCGTGGGCACCCACGTGTCGATGGTGGAGTTCCTCGACAAGGGCCGGTCGGGCATGGCGTCGACCTTCCTCACCCGGCTCAAGGTCGGCCAGCTCCTGGTGGACGCCAAGGGGGTGAGCAAGCTCTACCAGAGCCGCATCCGCAAGGCGGACCTCGTCTTCTTCCTGCTGGCCGCCATGCTGTGCTTCGTCGTCGTGGTCGTCGCCGTCTTCCCCCGGGTGTTCCTCGACAGCTTCTGGCTCCTGGTCCGGGAGGCCTGGCGCTCCCTCACGCACTAGCCCCCCATGATCAACTTCCGCTTCCACCTCGTCTCGCTGACCGCCGTAT
>JBKHXC010000509.1:0-1715 GCA_046566225.1 Acidimicrobiia bacterium | reverse complement strand
CCGAGGTGGAGCGCATCCCCGCCCGGGACGCCGCCATGCTGCTCGGGGTCTCCCCCAACGGGGTGGCCCAGCTCGCCGTGCGCGCCCGGGCCGGCCTCCGGGAGCGCTACCTCCAGGCCCATCTCGGCCAGGGCGACGTGCGCCTGAGGTGCCGGGACACCGTCGACCGCCTCGGCGCCTACGCCGCCGGCGGGCTGGCGCCCCGCGACGTCGCCAAGGTCGACCAGCACCTGGCCGGCTGCAAGGCCTGCCGCGCCCGGCTGGCCGAGCTGGAGGACCTGGCCCCGGCGCTGCGCCGCTCGGTGCTCCCGCTGCCCGCCGGCCTGGCCGCCGTGGCCATGGCCAAGTGGGAGCTGGCGTCGTCGTCGGCCACGGCGTCGGCCGCCATGGCCTCGGCCGGCTCGGCGCCACTGGGGGTGGCCGCCGCCGGCACGGCCGGGGCCACGGCCCCGGCGGTGGGCGTCGGCGTCGGCATGGGGACGGCGGCCGGCTCGGGGGCGTGGGCGGCCACCATCGCCTCGGCCGCCCTGCTGGTCGCCGGCGTGGTGGGCGCCGGCACCGTCGCCGGCCGGCGGGCCGCGTCCCCTCCTCCCCCGGCGGCAGCCGCCCCCGCCGCCACCTTCGGCGCCGCCACGTCCGGCGCCGGCGCGGGCGCGCCGGCGGGGGGGTCGGGCGCCGGCACCGGCCCGGGCGCCGGCACACCGGCCGGCGTGGCCGAGATCCCGAAGCACATCGCCGACCTGCCGGCCGAGCTGGAGCGCCTGGTGGCCGCCGCCGACCTGGAGGGGCTGGGCGAGGGCAAGGTGAAGGTGGAGGCCGAGGCCGCCGTGGTGGACGTCGACCTGGCCGACCCCGCCCGCCCGTGCCGCGACGTCCGGGTCCTGGGCATCCCCGTGGCCTGCGCCCCGCCGGCGGCGGCCGCCCCCCCCGCCGCCCCCGCCGCCCCCGCCGCCAGAGCCGTCTCCTCGGCCGTCGAGGCGGCCGGGCCGCCTGCCGCCGGGTCGGCCGCCCCCCTCGACCTGACGGACTAGGCCTTCGGCCTCATCCGCGCGCCCCGCGAGAGAGCCCCCGGCCGTAACCGGCCGGGGGCTCGAACGCACGAAGCTGATGCCGACGGTGCTGCCTTTGGATGTGCCCCGGTGCGGGGCCGCTCGGATGGGCTCAGAGCGGGCGGACGCTGGCCGCCTGGAGGCCCTTGGGCCCCTCCTGCACCTCGAACTCGACCTGCTGGCCCTCCTCCAGAGACCGGTACCCGTTCGTCTGGATGGCGCTGAAGTGGACGAACACGTCAGCACCCTCGGACTGCGAGATGAAGCCATAGCCCTTCTCGGCGTTGAACCACTTGACCGTTCCGGTCGCCACGATGGCGATCCTCCTTCTTGTCTGACTGCTTGTGAGGAGAATGCCCTCCGTGCGACTGCGTCGTGCGATGCAGCAAGTCTCCGGCGAAAGACGTTAGCAGCCATCCAAGGGCCCGCAAGAGGGGTCCTCAGCGGTGGACGGTCGTGCCCTGGGGGGTGTCCTGGACCACCCACCCCAGCGCGGTCAGGCGGTCACGGATGGCATCGGAGCGGGCGAAGTCGCGGGCGGCGCGCGCCTCGTCCCGCTCGGCGACCAGGCGGGCCGTCTCCTCGGCCGTCGAGGCGGTCGGGCCGCCTGCCGCCGGGTCGGCCGCCCCCCTCGACCTGACGGACTAGGCCTTCGGCCTCATCCGC
>JBKHXC010000508.1:0-3290 GCA_046566225.1 Acidimicrobiia bacterium | reverse complement strand
CGGGCGGGCCGGCCGCCGCCCTGGGCCACCGGGGGCCGCTCACCTACGACGAGGTCGTCCTGGCGCCGGCCGGCGCCGGCACCGGGGGGATCCGGGCCCGGACGCTGACCCCCGACGACGCCCTCATCGAGTACCTGGAGAGCCACGGCATGGGCCGCATCTCCAAGCGCCTGGTGTCCACCGGGGCGATCGACGTGGTCGCCACCGCCGCCCCCGGGATCAAGGACATCCTGGTGCTGGGCAAGGTCAAGCAGCTCGAGCGGGCGGGGGCGGCCGAGCTCATCGTGGTCGACGCCCCCGCCGCCGGCCACGCCGTCACCTTCCTCAACAGCGCCCGGGGGCTGCTCGACGCCGTCACCGTGGGCCCCATCCGGGCCCAGGCCGAGGACGTGGTGGAGCTCCTCGGCGACCCCGGCCGCTGCCAGCTGCTGCTCGTCACCCTGGCCGAGGAGACCCCGGTGAACGAGGTGGTCGACACGGCCTACGCCCTGGAGGACCGGGTGGGCGTCAGCCTGGCGCCGGTGGTGGTCAACGGGCTCTACCCGCCGGTGGACGGGCTCGACGCCGACCCGGTGGCGGCGGCGGCGGCCGCCGGCGTCGCCCTGCGCCCGGGCGCGGCCGAGGCGCTGGCCGCCGCCGCCCGCTTCCGGGCCCACCGCCGGGTCCTCCAGGCCGACCAGGTCGAACGCCTGGCCAAGGCCCTCCCCCTGCCCCAGCTCCCCCTCCCCCTGCTGTTCACGACCGACGTGGGGCCGGCCGAGGTCGACCGGCTGGCCGGCGCCCTGGCCGCCGCCGTGGCCGAGCTGCCGGCGTGACGGGGGACCGGGCCACGCTCGACGCCCTCGTCGAGCGCGCCGTGGTGGTGTGCTGCGGCACGGGCGGCGTGGGCAAGACGACCACCGCCGCCGCCCTGGCCGTGGAGGGCGCGGTGCGCGGGCGGCGGGCGTGCGTGGTGACCATCGACCCCGCCCGCCGCCTGGCCGACGCCCTGGGCCTCGACCAGCTCACCAACACCGCCGGGCGGGTCGAGGGCGACTGGCCGGGGGAGCTGTGGGCGGCCATGCTCGACACCAAGTCGACCTTCGACGACCTCGTGCACCGCTACGCCGCCACCCCGGAGCAGGCGGAGGGCATCCTGCGCAACCGGCTGTACCGCAACATCTCCGGGGCCCTGTCGGGCACCCAGGAGTACATGGCCATGGAGAAGCTGCACGAGCTCTACGACGAGGGGCGCTTCGACCTCGTCGTCGTCGACACCCCGCCCACCCGCAACGCCCTCGACTTCCTCGACGCCCCCCGCCGGCTCACCCGCTTCCTCGACAACCGGGTGTTCCGCCTGCTGGTCACGCCCGGGCGGGCCTACCTGCGGGCGGTCGGCGTGGCCACCCAGGCCTTCCTGCGCACGGTGAGCCGGGTGGTGGGCACCGAGGTGGTGTCCGACGCGGTGGCGTTCTTCCGGGCCTTCGAGGGCATGGAGCAGGGCTTCCGGGAGCGGGCCGCCAAGGTGCAGGAGCTGCTGGCGGGCGGCACCGCCGCCTTCGTGCTCGTGGCCTCCCCCCGGGGCGACGCCGTGGGCGAGGCCCGCTTCTTCGCCCGCCGCCTGGGCCAGTCGGGCATCGCGGTGGACGCCCTGGTGGTCAACCGCCTCCACCCCCGCTTCGAGGCGGGCGGCGACGAGGGCGGGTCCGGCGCCCTGCGGCTGCGGGCGTCGTCGCTGGCGGGCACGGCCCTGGGGCCGCTGTACGCCAACCTGGCCGACTTCCGCCAGGTGGCCGAGCGGGAGGAGGCCCACGTCGCCGTGCTCGCCGCCGAGGTGGCGCCGGCGCCGGTGGTGCGGGTCCCCATGCTCGACGACGACGTGCACGACCTCGACGGGCTGCGCCGACTGGCCGCCCACCTCTTCTCGCCCCGGCCGAATGGAGTGAGCGAAGCGAACGAATGAGGTCGAAGCGCTAGGCGTCGGTGGGCTGCTGGAGGGCAGCGGCCGCCTCCTCGACGGTCTCCGCCACGGTGACGATGCGGTCGAAGCCGGTCGTGCGCAGCAGGCGGGTCAGGGTGGGGCGGTTGCACGCCACCGCCACCTCCCCGCCCAGCTCACGGGCCCGCCGGATGCCGCCGATGAGGGCACCGAGGCCGGCAGAGTCCACGAACGGCACGCCGGACATGTCGATGAGCAGGCGGGGGTTGCTCGCCAGCTCGGCCAGCGACTGGCGGAACTGGCTGACGGTGAACGCGTCCAACTCGCCGACCGGACGGCAGATGGTGTAGCCGTCGGCCTGCTCGGTCTTGATCTCGAGCAACGTGGTCCTCCTGACAGGGCCGCCGATTCGCCCGCGCGGCGACGCGCCTCGGCGGTGGAAGGAGATGCTACCCCCGTGTGCCGCGGGTTACCCTTCGACCGTGCTCGACGTCGTGGTCGCCAGCGACGAGGCGTGGGTCCGCGCCGAGGTCGCCGCCGTGCTCTCCGGCCTGCCCGGCGTGGAGGTGCACGAGGTCACCTCCGGGTTCTCGGTGCTGCCGGCCGTGCTGGAGTACGACCCCGAGCTGGTCATCGTCGACCTCCAGATCGGCAACATGGGCGGGATGGCGGCGTGCATGGAGCTGCGGCTGGAGGAGAGCGCCGGGCGGATCGCCCACGTTCCCGTGCTCATGCTCCTGGACCGCCGGCCCGACGTGTTCCTCGCCCGCCGGGCGGGCGCCGAGGGGTGGCTGGTCAAGCCGCTCGACCCCATCCGGCTGCGCAAGGCCATCCGGGCCCTGCTCGACGGCGGCACCTACCACGACGAGGCCCACCGGCCGGCCACGGTGTAGGCCGGGCCGTCGTCGGTGGGCGGCCGGCGCCGGGAGTACGCTCGGAGCCCACGGGAAGTAGCGCAGCTTGGTTAGCGCGCAGCGTTCGGGACGCTGAGGTAGCGGGTTCGAATCCCGCCTTCCCGACCAGGCGGCGGGAGTACGCATTGAGTTGCTGGCCGAGGTCGAGGTCGACGGCGACACGATCCGCCTGCGCGACGTAGCCCTCTACCCCGGTGGGCGGGGGCGCGCAGACGTCGGCGCCGGACCGCTGCTGCGGGCCGCCCGTGCCGACCTGTTCCCCCGGGCTCCGGGCGGCCGGCTTCACCCGGCTTCGGGTGACCGGAACCCGCCTGTCCCGTGCACGCCGCCGGCGTGTCGTTGACCTGACCTCCAGATCGGCAACATGAGGCTCCGGCCTGCACGTGGGCCGACCGGTTGGTTGGCGGGCGACAGCTCCCGGACGTCGGCGCTACTCGGGTCCCCTCGGCTGGAGACGC
>JBKHXC010000507.1:0-7297 GCA_046566225.1 Acidimicrobiia bacterium | reverse complement strand
GGCGGGCTCCCTCCCGTCGGCGCCGGGGAACGGGCCCCGGCCGGGAAGGACAACACCGGTAGCAGGGGCGGCGTGCTTCCCCGCGCCGCCCATCGCCGCGTTGGCTGAGCGGATCCTGCTGGTGGGGATGATGGGCGCCGGCAAGACCACCGTGGGCCGGGCCCTGGCCCGGCGGCTGGGCTGGGCCTACGTGGACAGCGACGTCCAGGTCGAGCGCCGCACGGGCCGCACCGTGCCGGAGATCTTCGCCGAGCGGGGCGAGCCCGCCTTCCGGGCCGAGGAGCGGCGGGCCCTGGCCGAGGCGCTGGCCACGGACGGCCCGGCGGTGGTCTCGGTGGCCGGCGGGGCGGTGCTCGATCCCGACAACCGCCGCCTGCTCCGCCGGGGGGGCAGCGTCGTGTGGCTCCGGGCCGACGTCGGCACCCTGGCCGCCCGGGTGGGCGAGGGCGCGGGCCGGCCCCTGCTGGGCGACGACCCGGCCGCCGCCCTGGCCCGCCTCTACGAGGCCTGCCGGCCGCTGTACGCCGAGGTGGCCGACGCCGTCGTCGACGTGGACGCCATCACCCCCGACGAGGCGGTCGAGCGCATCATGGGCGCCCTGGGGGTGCCGGCGTGATCCGCGTCCCCGTGCCCCTCGGGGAGCGGTCCTACGAGGTGCTGGTCGGCCCCGGCGCCCGCCACCACCTCGCCGCCGTGCTGCCCGGCGGGGTGCGGCGGGTGGCGATCGTCACCCAGGCGGCGGTCCCGGTGGTGGTCGACCCCGGCCGGCCGGCCGAGACCTTCACCGTGGGGCCGGGGGAGGAGGCCAAGTCGCTGGCCACCGTCGAGGACCTGTGCCGGGGCTTCGCCCGCTGGGGGCTCACCCGGGGCGACGCCGTGGTGGCCGTGGGCGGCGGCGTGGTCACCGACGCCGCCGGCTTCGCCGCCGCCGTCTACCACCGGGGCGTGGCCGTGGTGCACGTGGCCACCACCCTGCTGGCCCAGGTCGACGCCGCCATCGGGGGCAAGACCGGGGTGAACCTGCCCGAGGGCAAGAACCTGGTGGGCGCCTTCTGGCAGCCGGCGGCCGTGCTGTGCGACACCGAGGTCCTCGCCTCGCTGCCCGCGCGCGAGTACCGCAGCGGGTGCGGCGAGATGGCCAAGTACCACTTCCTGGGCCGGGAGGGCGAGGACCTCGAGGCCCTTCCCCTCGACCAGCGGGTGGCCCGGTGCGCGGAGATCAAGGCGGCCTACGTGGCGGCCGACGAGCGGGAGTCGGCGGCCGGCGCCGCCGCCGGCCGGCCCCGGAGCTGCCTCAACTACGGCCACACGCTGGCCCACGCCCTGGAGACGGCCGGCCGCTACGACCTGCGCCACGGCGAGGCGGTGGCCATCGGCCTGCGCTTCGCCGCCCGGCTGGCCGCCCGCCTGGGCCGCATCGGCGACGACCGGGTGCGCCGCCACGACGAGGTCGTCGGCGCCTACGGGCTGTGCCGGCCCCTGCCGGCGGGCAGCGACCCGGCGGCGCTGATCGCCCTCATGGCCCGGGACAAGAAGTCGCTGGGGGCGCTGAGCTTCGTGCTCGACGGGCCCCGGGGCGTCGAGCCCGTCCACGACGTGGCGCCGGCCGACGTCGAGGCCGCCCTCAAGGAGCTGCTGGCGTGAAGGCGACCGGCTCCCACGCCGGGCCTGTGCTCCGAGGCGATCGGGCCGAGGCCGGCGGTGGCCGGCGGTGACGGCCACCGTGCTGGTCCTCTCCGGGCCCAACCTGAACCTGCTGGGCCAGCGCCAGCCCGCCGTCTACGGCGCCGGCTCCCTGGGCGACCACGTGGCCGCCGCCCGCAGGGCGGGCGAGGGGCTCGGCCTGGTCGTCGAGGACCTCCAGTCCAACTCCGAGGCGGAGATGGTCGACGCCATCCAGGCCGCCCGGGGCCGGTGCGCGGCGATCGTCATCAACCCCGGCGCCTTCACCCACTACGCCTGGGCCATCTCCGACGCCCTGGCCGCCTTCGACGGCATCGTGGTGGAGCTGCACGTGTCCAACCCCAACGCCCGGGAGCCGTGGCGGCACACGTCGGTGGTGGCGCCGGTGGCCGACGGGATGGTGGCCGGCTTCGGGGGGCTCGGCTACGAGCTGGCCCTGGTCGGCGTGGCCCGGATGCTGGAGGAGCGGGGGCGGTGACGGCGGGAACCGTCGACCTGTCGAGCCAGCCGCCCATGGACGTGGCCGGGCGACTGCCCCGGCTGCGGGAGCGCCTGGCCGACGCGGGCTGCGACGCCCTCCTGGTCACCAACCTGGCCAACGTGCGCTACCTGACCGGATTCAGCGGGTCGGCCGCCCTGCTGCTGGTGCTGCCCGACGGGGTGGTCCTGGCCACCGACGGCCGCTACCGGTCCCAGTCGGCCGAGCAGCTGGCGGTGTCCGGCGTCGAGGCCCGCATCGAGGTGGGCAACGCCGCCGGCCAGCAGGAGGCCCTGTCGGCGGCCGCCGCCGGGATCGGGCGCCTGGGCCTGGAGGCGGCCAGCGTCACCTGGGCCCGCCAGCGGGCCTTCGCCTCCGAGTGGTTCCCGGGGTCCGAGCTGGTGGCCACCGAGGGGGTGGTGGAGGCCCTGCGGCGGGTGAAGGACGAGGGCGAGGTGGCCCGCATGGCGGCGGCCGCCGCCGTGGCCGACCGGGCGCTGGCCGCCGTGCGCCACCTCCTGGCCGGCGGGGTGACCGAGGCGGAGCTGGCGCTGGCCCTGGACTCGGAGATGCGCCGGCTGGGGGCCAGCGGCAACAGCTTCGACACCATCGTGGCGTCCGGGCCCAACGGCGCCAAGCCCCACGCCCGGCCCACCGGGCGGCCCGTCGAGCCGGGCGAGCTGGTGGTGGTGGACTTCGGCGCCGTGGTGGACGGCTACTGCTCGGACATGACCCGCACCCTCTGCGTCGGCCCCCCCCGCTCCGGCACGCTGGCCCGGATGGTGGAGGTGGTCGCCGAGGCCCAGCGGGCGGGCGTGGCCGCCGTGCGGGCCGGGCGCCGGGCGGTGGACGTCGACGCCGCCTGCCGCCAGGTCATCGCCGCCGCCGGCTGGGGGGACGCCTTCGTGCACTCCACCGGCCACGGCGTCGGCCTCGACATCCACGAGGCCCCCTCGGTGTCGGCGGTGTCCGGTGATACCTTGGCCGCCGGTGACGTCGTCACCGTGGAGCCGGGCGTCTACCTCCCCGACCACGGCGGCGTCCGCATCGAGGACACCGTCGTCGTCACCGACGACGGCTGCCGACCGCTCACGCTCGCCCCCAAGGACCTGATCATCGAGTGACCGTCTCCACCAACGACCTCCGCAACGGGATGACCCTGAACCTGCCCGAGGGGCTGTACTCGGTGGTCGAGTTCCAGCACGTCAAGCCGGCAAGGGCGGCGCCTTCGTGCGCACCAAGTTGAAGAACGTCCGCACCGGCGCCGTCATCGACCGCACCTACCGGGCCGACGAGAAGCTCGACCAGGCCGTGGTCGAGAAGAAGGAGATGCAGTTCCTGTACCGCGACGTCGACCACTACGTCTTCATGGACAACGTCTCCTACGACCAGATGAACGTGGACGAGGCCGCCCTCGGCACCGCCTCCCGGTACCTCAAGGAGGGCGACTCGGTGGTGCTCCAGATGTACGGCGACGAGATCGTGGGCGTGGACCTGCCCGCCGCCGTCGAGCTCACCGTGACGGCCACCGAGGCGGGGGTCCAGGGCGACCGGGTGTCCGGCGCCCGCAAGCCGGCCACCCTGGAGACGGGCGTGGTCGTGCAGGTGCCCCTGTTCGTCAACGAGGGCGACCGCCTCCGGGTCGACACCCGCTCCGGGGAGTACCTCACCCGCGTCAGCGGCTGATGGCCGGCCCCTGGGGCCTCCGCCGGTGACCGTCGGGTCCCGCCGGGAGGGCCGGGAGCGGGCGCTGTCGCTGCTCTACGAGGCCGAGGTCAAGGGCCTGTCGCCCTCGGCGCTGCTCGAGGACCTTCCCCTTCAGCCCGAGCCCTTCGTGGCCGACCTGGTACAGGGTGTGGGGGAGAACCGGGCGCGCATCGACGAGCTGGTCGGCCGCTACGCCATCGGCTGGGCCCTCGACCGCATGCCCGTCGTCGACCGCAACGTCCTGCGCGTCGCCGTCTACGAGCTCCTCGAGCGCCCCGACGTCCCCCTCGGCGCCGTCATCGACGAGGCGGTGGAGCTGGCCAAGCGCTACTCGACCGACGAGTCCGGGCGCTTCGTCAACGGCGTCCTCTCCAGCGTCGCCGCCGAGGTCCGCCCCCGGCCGGAGTAGCAGGCCCGCGGCCACCGGCGGGCCGGCCGCGGACCCGGCCCCGGCCGCCGGCCTGGCGGCGGTGTCCGCCGCCCTGGTCCTCCCGCTGGCGTTCTCGTCGGAGCTGTACCACTCGTTCTGGGCCCCGAAGGCGGCGGTGTGCCTGGTCCTGCTGGGCCCCGGCCTCGTCGCCCTGGCCCGCCTGGCCCGGCGGGGCGAGCGGGCGGCGCACCTCGCCGCCCTGTTCGTGGCCGCCGCCGCCGTGTCCACGGCCTGGTCGCACCGCCCGTGGGCGGCGCTGACCGGCGCCGCCAACTGGGGCACGGGGCTGTTGTTCGTGGCCGCCCTGGCCGCCGCCTGGGCCCTGGGCGCCGCCGCCGGCGAGGAGCGCCGCCGCCAGGTGGCCACCGCCCTCGTGGCCGCCGCCGTGGCCAACGCCGCCGTGGCCTGGCTCCAGGCCCGGGGCCTGGTGCCGCCGGCGTTGGAGAGCGAGGGCCGATCCGGGGGCCTCATGGGCAACCCCGTCCACCTGGGCGCGCTGGCTGCCGGGGGGCTGTGGCTGGTGTGCGCCCGCGCCGCCCACCGGGGCCGGCTCGGGTGGGGGGCGGCGGCCGTCGCCGTGCTGGCGGGGGCGGCCCAGCTCTCCGGCGGTCGCTCCGCCCTGGGGCTGAGCGGGCTCGTCCTGCTGGTGGCTCTGCGGCGGGCGGGCCGGCGCCGGGGTGCGGCGATCCTGGCCGCCTCGGCCGTCGGCTTCCTCGCCGCGTCGGCATGGGTGGGCGGGGGGGCGGCGACCGCCTCGGAGCGCGCGATCGGGGCCCCCACCCGCCAGCTCGACGTTCGGGCCGGCATGTGGCGCATGGGCGCCGGGGCGGCCCTGGAGCGACCGCTGCTCGGATGGGGGCCGGGGCGGTTCGAGGAGGCGACGTCGCCCCGCACCACCGCGGTGGTGAGCGAGGGTGGCGTCAACGCCGTGGCCGACGCCCACAACTGGGTGGTGGAGTACGCGGTGACGACCGGGGCCCTGGGCCTGGTCCTGCTCGGCGGGTGGCTGGCGGTGGCGGGCCGGAGCGCCACCGGCCCCCTGGCCGGCTTCGCCGCCCTGGTCGGGCTCTTCACCCTCTTCGAGCCCCAGTCGGTGGGGCTCACGCCCCTGGCCCTGCTGGCGCTGGGCGCCTCCTACCGGCCCCGGCGCCCGCTACCGGCCCCCACCGCCGGATGGCGGGTGTCGTCGGCGGCGGCCCTCGCCGCCGGGGTGGCGGCCGCCGCCGTGCTCCTGGCCGGCGAGGCCCGCCTCCACGACGCCCAGCTGGACACGTCGCCGGCGAGCTGGGCCCGGGCGGCCGCCCTGCTGCCGGCGTGGCCCGAGGTCTCCACCATCGGCTCCCGCATCGAGGCCTTCCACGGCCTCCACGACCGGGCCCACGCCGAGGCCGCGCTCGGCCTGGCCCGCCAGGCGACCCGGCGGGACCCCGGCAGCGCCCGGGCCTGGGCCGGGCTGGCCCGCCTGGAGATGAAGTGGGGGAGCGACGCCGCCGCCGTGCGGGCGGCGGAGCGGGCCCTGGAGCGCAACCCCTGGAGCGCCGAGGCCCTGCTGGTGCGGGCCGTGCTGGCCGAGCGGGCGGGCGATCACGTCGCCCGGGGCGACGGCTGCCGGCGCCTGGCCGCGGTGGGCAAGACCCCGCCGGTGTGCGGGGGACCTGCTACCTTGCCTTTCTGACCGTGAAGCGGGTCCGGTGAGGCCCGCACGGACAGGAAGGAAGCGGCATGGCCGCAGTCGATGGCCGAACGTGAACGTGCGCTGACGCCCCGCCGGGGGGGCGTCTTCGTCGCCAAGGCCCAGGTGATGACGGCCGACGACCTGCGCCGGGCCGTCACCCGCATCGCCCACGAGGTGCTGGAGCGCAACCACGGCACCGACGGCGTCGTGCTGGTGGGCCTCCAGACCGGCGGGGTCCCGCTGGCCCGCCGGCTGGCGGGCGAGATCGAGCGCATCGAGGGCACGGCGGTGCCCGTCGGCACCCTGGACGCCACCTTCTACCGGGACGACATCGGCCTGCGCCCGCTGCTCCCCGAGGCGGTCACCGACATCAGCTTCGACCTCGACGGGCTCACCGTGGTGCTGGTGGACGACGTGCTCTTCACCGGCCGCACCGTGCGGGCCGCCCTCAACGCCCTCAACGACTACGGCCGCCCCCGGGCGGTGCAGCTCGCCGTGCTCGTCGACCGGGGCCACCGCGAGCTGCCCATCCGCCCCGACTACGTGGGCAAGAACCTGCCCACGGCCCGCCACGAGCTGGTGGACGTGAGCGAGTCGGGCGTGGTGCTGGGCACGGTGCGGCGTTGACCCGCCACCTGCTGTCGGTGGCCGACCTGGGCGCCGACGGCGTCGAGGAGGTCCTGCGGGTCACCGACTCGTTCGTCGAGGTGAGCAGCCGGGCCATCCCCCGGGTGCCCGCCCTGCGGGGCAAGACGGTGGTGTCGCTGTTCTACGAGGACTCGACCCGCACCCGCCTGTCGTTCGAGACGGCGGCCAAGCGCCTGTCGGCCGACACCATGACCTTCGCCGTCCCCTCGTCGTCGGTGAGCAAGGGCGAGTCGCTGCGGGACACGGTGGAGACCATCGAGGCCATGGGCGTCGACGCCCTGGTCGTGCGCCACTCGTCGGCCGGGGTGCCCCGCCAGGTCGCCGGGTGGGTGGACGCCAGCGTGGTCAACGCCGGCGACGGCTGGCACGAGCACCCGACCCAGGCCCTGCTCGACTGCTACACCATCCGCCAGCGCCGGGGCCGGGTGGAGGGCCTGCGCATCGCCCTGGTGGGCGACGTCAAGCACAGCCGGGTGGCCCGCTCCGGCGTGGCCGCCTTCGCCCTCCTGGGCGCCGAGGTGACCCTGGTGGCCCCGCCCACCCTCCTGCCGCCCAGCCTGGCCGGGTGGCCGGTGACGGTGAGCCACGACCTCGACGAGGTGATCCCCAAGGCCGACGTGGTCTACGTGCTGCGCATCCAGTCCGAGCGCATCACCGAGGCCCTGTTCCCCTCGCT
>JBKHXC010000506.1:0-3738 GCA_046566225.1 Acidimicrobiia bacterium | reverse complement strand
TGGGACTTCGGCGCCCTGATCCAGTACGTGCGCCGCAACATCAGCGGCGACTACGTGACGTCCACCCACTGCCACAACGACCTGGGGCTGGCGACGGCCAACTCCCTGGCCGGCGTGCAGGCCGGCGCCCGCCAGGTCGAGGTGTGCGTGAACGGGCTGGGGGAGCGGGCCGGCAACGCCGCCCTGGAGGAGGTCGTCATGGCCCTGCGCATCCGGGCCGACCAGTTCCCCGGCATCGAGGTCGGCGTGCGCACCGAGGAGCTGGCCCGCACCAGCCGCCTGGTCAGCCGCCTGACGGGCTACCCGGTGCAGTACAACAAGGCCGTCGTCGGCCGCAACGCCTTCGCCCACGAGTCGGGCATCCACCAGCACGGCGTCCTGTCCCACACCAGCACCTACGAGATCATCGACGCCGCCTCGGTGGGCGCCCAGGGGGGCCGGATCGTCCTGGGCAAGCACTCGGGGCGCCATGCCTTCGGCGACACCCTGAAGAAGATGGGCCTGCACGTCTCGGGCGACGCGCTGGACGCGGCGTTCGTGCGGTTCAAGGAGCTGGCCGACCGGAAGGTGCAGATCACCGAGGCCGACCTGGAGGCGATCGTGGCCGAGGAGATCGGCGGTGCGGGCGCCGACCCCGCCTTCACCCTCGAGTCGCTGGAGGTGACGGGCGGCACCGTCGGCGTGCCCCGCGCCCGGGTCGTCCTCACCCGCGACGGCGACAAGGCCGAGGCGTCGGCCGACGGCGACGGCATGATCGACGCCGCCTGCAAGGCCATCAAGGCGGCCACCGGCATCGACGCCCGCCTCGTCGACTTCAACGTCTCGTCGGTCACCGGCGGCGTGGACGCCCTCGGCGACGTGGTGATCCAGCTCGACGCCGGCGGCGTGCGGGTCTCGGGCCGCGGCGTGTCCACCGACGTGGTGGAGGCGTCGGCTCGCGCCTTCCTCAACGCCACCAACAAGGTGGTCCGGGTACGGGCCCGGGCCGAGGTGCGCGACCCGATCGACGAGGTGACGCCCTGACGCCGTGACCCACCCGCCGGCCGGCGCGGGCGGGCGCCGGCCGGCGGGTGGCGTCGGTCGCCGAGGTCAGTCGACGGCGTAGGCGGCCAGGCGCTGGACCCCGAAGCGGCGGCAGTGGTCCGCCGACGGGCTCCAGATGTCCAGCCGGTGGCCCCGGATGTCGCCGCCGGTGTCGAGGGCGCGCCGCATGCCCACCCCGGACACGAAGATCTCGCTGCCCATGGGGACGGTGCGGGGGTCGACGGCGACCACGTCGGGCGCCACCGGCGCCCCGCTGGCCGTCGTGCCCCGCAGGGCGTAGCAGGTGACGCCGAACTCGCCCAGGAGCCGGCCGCCGGTCGCCAGCCACAGGCCGTCGCCCGACGGGGTCGACTCGATGCCCGACACCGGGGCGGGGGGCGGGGTTGACGGGGCGGCATGGGGAGGGGCGCTGCCGACGGCGCTGACGCCGCCGCCCGGCGACGCCACCCAGTAGCCGTCGCCGTCGGGGGCGGCGGCCAGGTCGACGAACGCCCCGCCCGGGCCCTCGGCCGGCGACCCGGCGAAGGGGGCGTCGCCGAAGGAGAAGAGCCCGCCGTCACCGGCCAGGAGCCAGTAGCCCTGGCCCGACGGGGTGGCGGCGATGGCGGTGACGGGGGCGTTGACGGGCGACCCGCCCACCGACCCGTGGAACGCGGCGTCGCCGAAGGCGAACACGCCGCCGTCGGCCGCCGCCAGCCAGTAGCCGTCGCCCGAGGCGGTGGCGGCGATCCCCACCACGGGGGCGCTGAGGCGCACGCCGCCCACCGAGCCGGCGAAGGGGGCGTCGCCGAAGGCGAACACGCCGCCGTCGGCCGCCGCCAGCCAGTAGCCCTGGCCACTGGGCGTGGCGGTCACGTCGACCACCGGGTCGGCCAGCGGCCGGCCGGCCGCCGACCCGCGGAAGGGGGCGTCGCCGAAGGCGAACACGCCGCCGTCGCCGGCGGCCAGCCAGTAGCCGGCGCCGGACGCCGAGCGGGCGATGCCGACCGTCGAGCGGCCGGCCGCTCCGCCGTGGTCGCCGGCGGCGCCGATGGTGACGACCTGGCCGGCGCCGGCGGCCAGCGCGGGGGCGGAGGCGGGGGTGAGGGCGAGGGCGCCGGCGGCGCCCAGCACGGTCACCCCCGCAGCTCGCAGCCGCCCGGGGCGACGGCGGCGGGGGTGGGGGGACGGGACGAACTGAGGGGCACGCGTGGTCCTTTCCTTGTCAGGCCCGCACCCTTCCCGGGCGCGCGCGGAGGCGGACCGGGGCGGGGGACGGGCACGGGACCCTCGCCACTCGACGCTGCCGACGGCGAAGGGGGCACCTGGCAAGACCGGCCAGGCACGCGGTGCTGTTGTCGGCTGACAGCGTAGCGGTCCCCGGCCCCCCGGGCGGGCATGGTGGGCCGGGCGGGCGCTGGCGGGCGGGCGGGGCGGCCGGTAGACAGGGGCGGTGACGCCCGCCGCCCGCCCGCCCCAGGACATCAGCGAGGACGAGGCCGACCGCCTGCGCCGGGCCCACCACCGCCTGCGCAAGGCGTCGCAGGACCTCGAGGCGTTCACCGCCCCCCGGCGCCTGCGCGGCCGGTGGGAGCCGGCGCCCGTCCCCGACGAGGCGATGGACGCGGCACGGGCGGAGGTCGCCGCCTCCTACGAGGCGCTGTGGCGGGAGTACGGCGACGTGCTGGGCTGGGAGCGGCCGGCGCCGGGGTAGGTGCCCCTGGCCACAGCCCTTCGCCGCGTTCGCAGCGGGCAAGGTCCGTGGCCGCACTCGCCGCCGCAGGCGGCCTCTCCGGCTGCGGACGCCAGGAAAGGACAGGGCGGAGGCGGCGCGAGCTCCGCTCGCCCGCCGGAGCACGTTGGAACTCGACCGAATGGAGTGAGCGAAGCGAACGAGTGAGGTCGAAGCAGTAGGCGAGCGCCCGAGCCGCCCTCCAGGTGGCAGCATCGGTCCATGGCCGTCCAGACGTGCTACCGCCACACCTCCCGGGCGACGGGCGCCAGCTGCACGCGCTGCGACCGGCCCATCTGCGCCGACTGCATGGTGCAGGCGCCCGTCGGCCACCACTGCCCGACGTGCGTGCACGACGCCAGGAGCACCATGCGCCAGGTGCGGCGGGTGCGCCACCCCGGCGCCGGCACGGTGGCCGCCGGGGCGGTCGTCCTCGCCCTCGTCGCCACCAACGTGGCCGTGTTCGTCGTGGACCTGGTCGACCCGTCGGTCACCCTGCGCTTCGCCGACAACGCCGTGCTGGTCGCCGGCGGCGACTACTACCGCATGCTCACCGCCGCCTTCCTCCACGCCGGCCTGGTGCACCTGGGGTTCAACATGCTGGCCCTCTACCTGTTCGGCTCCCAGGTCGAGCGGGTGCTGGGGCCGGCGCGGTTCCTGGCCCTCTACGTCCTCGCCGCCGTGGGCGGCTCGTCGCTCTCCCACTACTTCGGGGCGCCGTCGACCTTCGGGGTCGGGGCGTCGGGCGCGGTTTTCGGGGTCCTGGGCGCCTTCTTCGTCATCGCCCGCTCCCGCGGCCTCGACAGCACCCAGGTCGCCGGCCTCATCGCCGTCAACCTGCTGCTGGGCGCCGCCGTCCCCCGCATCGACAACGCCGCCCACGGGGGCGGGCTGGGGACCGGCGCGGTGGTGGCGGCCGCCTACGCGTACGGCGGGCGACGGGGCGGCGCGACGGCCGTCGCCGGGCAGGCGGGGGCGCTGGC
>JBKHXC010000505.1:0-7535 GCA_046566225.1 Acidimicrobiia bacterium | reverse complement strand
CGTCGGCCAGGACCGCCGCCGAGGTCGTGTGGCGCGGCGCGTTGAGGGCGCCGCCCGGCGACCAGGTGCCGGTGGCCGGGTCGAACAGCTCGATGGTCGGGGTGACGAAGGTGAAGTTGCAGGCGGCGGGCGGCGGCGAGGCGCAGGTGCGGCCCCCGGCCACCATCACCCGGCCGTCGGGCAGGAGGGCGGCGGCGTGCAGGGCCCGGCGGGTGGCCATGGCGCCCGTCGGGCTCCACGTCCCGGTGGCCGGGTCGTAGACCTCGGCGGTGGCCAGCACCGGCTGGGCGTTGGCCCCCGGCGCGTACGGCCCGCCGAAGCCGCCGGCGACCAGCACCCGGCCGTCGCGCAGCACGGTGGCGGTGTGGCGCCACCGGGGCTCGGCGAGCGAGCCGGTGGGCGACCATCTCTCGTCGTGGGGGTTGAACACCTCGGCGCTCGACAGCAGCTCGGGCCGCTCCCCCTCGACCAGCACGGCGCGGCCGGCGGCGACCAGCACCCGCCCGCCGCGCAGCAGCGTGGTCGTGTGGTCGTACCGGGGCACGGACAGGGACGCCGTCGTCTCCCACGCACCCGTGCCCCCGCCCGCCGGCGGCGGCGCGGTGGTCGTCGTCGTCGGCCCCGTGGTCGTGGTCGTCGCCATGGTGGTGGTGGTGGGGGCCACGGTCGTGGTCGTCGCCATGGTGGTGGTGGTGGGGCCGTCGCCGGTGGTCAGCTGGAGGCTCCAGCCCCGCAGCACGCTGCACACGTTGGGGCCGGCCCAGTCGTCGACCAGGTAGAGGCTCCAGGTGCCGTTGGCCTCGCCGCCGTCGAACGCCGACAGGGCGCCCGAGGCCGTGGGCGCCGGCGCGGGGGCCGGGAAGGTGTCCGTGGGGACCTGCTCCTCGGGGTCGTCGTCGTCGTCCACCGGGCGGTAGGTGCCGCTGGAGAGCAGCGTGTCGGCGGGCAGCTCCGTGGCGGCCTCGTCGTCGAGCGTGACGGTGATGTCGCTGAACTGGAGGGCGGTGTCCCCGTTGGCGCCGCCGGCGTCGGACAGGACCACGACGGCCGTGCCCGAGGGGCTCACCAGCATGACGTCGATGTCCTCGGGGAAGGCGAAGTCGGGGCCCCGGCTCGAGCAGTCGAAGCCGTGCAGCGTGAGGTTCACGTCGCTCACCACGCCCGCCTGCCCGGAGACGGCCACCGTCGACGGGTAGGGGCTGGCAGGCCACGGCGCCGGCACGGTCGGCCCCAGCACCGGAATGGTGATGGCCGTCGGGTTGGCCACCTCGGCGTCGCCCCGGGCGGGCAGGACGAACACCTGCCCGGTGGCCCCGGCCATGATGCACATCGCGATCGCCAGCCTCAGTCTGCGCCCCATCCGCCTGTTCCCCCGTCGCCCGGTCTCCGTTGCGCCAGACTCAAGCAGACGGGGGCCGCGAGTACAAGTCCTTCGTCCATGTTCGCGGAACATGTCCGCTCCTACGACAGGCGGGCGAGCAGCTCGGCCAGCTCCTCGGCCAGGCTGGCCGGGGTGGTGTAGCCGGGCTCGGCGCGGATCGCCTCGACGTGGTCGCGCACCGACTCGACGGTGAGGTCGGGGTCGAACCAGCCGGGGGTGAGGCCGGTGAAGAAGCGGGCCACCCGGCCCCCGCCGACGGCGAACACCTCCCCGCTCACCGGGCAGCCCTCCGAGCACAGCCAGGCCACGACGGGCGAGACCAGCGCCGGGGAGAGGCGGTCGGCCAGGGGTCCGAGCAGCTCCTCGGTCATGCGGGTGCGGGCCAGGGGGGCGACGGCGTTGGCCCGGATGCCGTAGCGGGCCCCCTCGGCGGCCAGCACCCGGACCAGGCCGACCAGCCCCGTCTTGGCCGCCCCGTAGTTGGACTGGCCGAAGTTGCCGAGGATCCCCGAGCTCGAGGTGGTGCACACGACCCGCCCGTAGCCCTGTGCGCGCATGAGGGCCCACGCCGGGCGGGTGACCCAGAAGGCGCCCTTGAGGTGGACGTCGACCACCGGGTCGACCAGGTCGGGGGTGAGGTTGTGGAAGGCCTTGTCCCGCAGGATGCCGGCGTTGTTGACGACGATGTCGACCCGCCCGAACGCCTCCAGGGCGGTGCGGACCACCGCCTCGCCGCCCTCGGGGGTGGCCACGGTGTGGGCGTCGGGCACGGCCTCGCCGCCCAGCTCCACGATCTCCTGGGCCGTGCGGGCCGCGGCGCCCTCGTCGGCGCCCTCCCCCCGCACCGACCCGCCCACGTCGTTGACCACCACGCGCGCCCCCCGGGACGCCAGCAGCAGGGCGTGCTGGCGGCCCAGCCCGCCGGCCGCCCCCGTCACCACCGCCACCCTGCCCTCGAAGCCCACCTCCGCCATGGGCCGGCAGCGTAGGGGCGCCCACCGGCGCGGCGGCGGACCGGCCGCCGCCCATCCGCTACCATCTTCTTCCTGCGGGGCCCGGGGGTTGTCGTGGGCCCGCGCTCGGCCGCTCGGCGGAAACGGCAGAACCCGGAGGCTCCCCACCGACGATGACCGACAACGACCGGCGGCGCGCCCGCCGTCCCGCACTGCCCGGGGCACGGCGGCTGGCGGCCGCCGTGCTGGCCGCGGTCGCGGTCGCCGGCGGTGCCGGCGGCCCGGCCGCCGCCCAGGTCCCCGACCCGACCGCCACGACCACCACGACCGGCCCCGATCCCACCACCACGGCTCCCGCGACCACGCCGCCGCCTGACACGACGCTCCCTCCCGCCACCGAGCTCCCGTCCCCCACCGAGGCCCCGCCGCCCGCCGAGCCTCCGCCCACCACGCCGCCCCCGCCCGCCACCACGACCACCGCGCCTCCCCCGCCGGCCCCGGTCCCTCCCGCCGGCGGCGACGCCGGCCAACCCCCGCCCGGGGCCGCCCCCGCCATCCCGCCCGAGCTCCAGCGCCTGATCGACTCGGTGCGCCGCTCGCCCTCCAACAGCACCGTTCGGCTGCTGGAGGCGCTGGCGCCCCTGCGGGCCATGGGGATGACGGACCAGGAGGCGGTGCAGGCCGGGTTCGGCCGCTTCCCGGTGGGCGGGCGGGCCACCTTCGGCGACGACTGGTGGTACCCCAGGTTCGGCCCCGCCCCCGGCCAGGTCCGCCTCCACGAGGGGACCGACATCTTCGCCCCCTACGGGACCCCGGCCCGGGCGCCGGCCGACGGGACCCTGCGCCAGGCCTTCAACGCCCTCGGCGGCCTGTCCGCCTACGTGGTGCAGGCCGACGGCACCTACTTCTACCTGGCCCACCTGGCCCGCTACGAGGCCGGCCAGGTGTCCGGCCAGGCGGTGCGGGCGGGCGACGTCATCGGCTACGTGGGCGACTCCGGCAACGCCCGGGGGGGCTCGCCCCACATCCACTTCGAGGTGCACCCCCGGGGCGGGGGGCCGGTCAACCCCAAGCCGTGGCTCGACGCCCGCGTGCGGGAGGCGCTGGCCGCCGTCCCGGCCGTGATCGCCGCCGCCGCCCCCGGCCTGGCCGCCCGGGCCCAGCCGGCGGCCGAGGAGCAGGACCTCACCGTCGCCGGCCACACCGACCTGGGCGGCGGTGGCGGGTTCGGGGCGGTGGCGGTGGTGGGCGACACCGCCCTCGTTGCCCGGGACTTCGCCCCGCCGGGGACGGTCCGGCCGCCGCCGTGCCGGGGGACGGTGGCGGTGGTGGACCTCTCCGACCCCTCGGCGCCGGTCGAGGCCGCCACCATCGACCTTCCCGGCGGCCGGCGGGCCGAGGACGTCGACGCCCTGGCCGTGCGCACGCCGGCGTTCACCGGCCACCTGGCGGCGGTGGTGACCGGGCCCTGCACGCCGGGCGACGGGGCCACCGGGGTGGCCTACTTCGACGTCACCGACCCCGCCCGGCCCCGCCACCTCGGCGGGGTCGACCACCCGCGGGGGCTGGCCGACGCCGTCCCCGACGCCGCCGGGGGGGACCCGTGCGCCGTGCCGTTGCGGGGGACGTGCCCCCGGCGCCACCGGTCCGTCGAGCTCCAGCAGGCGGGTGGCCGGGTGCTGTCGCTGTCGTCAACCGGCGGCCGCGACGCCGCCTCCCGGTCGGAGACGCTGGTGGTGGACGCCACCGACCCGCGTGCCCCCCGGCCGGTGGGCGCCAGCCCGCTGGCCGGCCGGGCCCGGCCGGCGCCGGCGGGGGCCGGCTGCGCGCCGGTCACCCTCGAGCGCCCGCCGCCAGCCCCGGGCGGCCTGCCGGCCATGGTCGACCTCGCCCGGTTCCGCTGGCAGGCCGACGCCGTGCCGGCGCCCGAGGACGGCCCGGGCGGGCCCCGCCCGTACGCCACCACCGTGACCGTGGGGGGCCGGCGGCTGGCGGCGGTGGCCGACGACGACTGGTGGTCCTCCACCTGGGCCCTGCGGATCGGCCGCCCGGCGGGGGCGGCCGGCGACCGCCCCGGCTGCGCCGGGCCGCTGCCGGGCGGGGACCTGCCCGGCGGGAGCGGCGCCGGGGGGCCGGCGGGGCCCACGGCGGGAGAGGTCGTCTACGTCGGCCGGGGCTGCCCCGAGCGGCGGACGTCCGAGGGGGCGGTCGTGCCCGCCGATCCCTGGCTGGCCGACCCCGCCGGGCGCATCGCGGTGGCCGACGCCGCCCTGGCGCCCGCCCAGGCGGGCCTGCCCGCCCAGGGGTGCAGCCCGGCCAGCCGGCTGGCCCGGGCCTGGGCCGACGGCGCCCTGGGGCTGGTGGTGGCCGGCAGCTTCCTGGCCGCCGAGGCGGCGGGCGAGGTCGTGGTCGGCGCCGGCACCGGCGAAGGCGACGCCCCGGCCGTGCCCGGCGTGCAGCTGCGCAAGCCCGACGGCGACGCCGTGCGCGCCGCCCTGTGCCCGGCGGCGGCGGGCGGCGACGGGTGCGGGCCGGCCGAGGCGGTGGCGGGGTCGCTGGTCGAGCTGCCCGGCCGGTGGGGCGGGCTGCGGCTGGTCGACGTCACCGACCCCGGCGCACCCCGCGAGGTGCGGGCCTTCGCCACGCCCAACGCCACGGCGGCGGCGCCGGCCGAGGCGGGTCGCAGCTTCGCCCTCCACGCCCTGGCCGCCGACGACGCCCGCCTGTACGCGGCGTGGGGCTCCGACGGGCTGCGGGTCCTCGACGTGGCCGGCGGCACGCCGGTGGAGGTGGCCAGCTTCCTCCCCCCGCAAGCGGGCGGCGACGAGGCCCCCTACGTCGCCGGGGTGGACGCCACCGAGGGCCACATCGTGGTCTCGGACCTCACCAGCGGCCTGTGGGTGGTCGACAAGCGGCCCCCGGCCGGCACGCGCGGCTACTGGCTGGCCGACGAGGACGGCGGCGTCTTCGCCTTCGGCGACGCCCCGTTCCTCGGGTCGGCGGCCGGCGCCGGCCTGGAGGGCCCCGTGGTCGGGATGGCGGCGTCGCCGACCGGCCGCGGCTACTGGCTCGTGACCGGCGACGGCGGCGTGCACGCCTTCGGCGACGCCCCCTTCGCCGGGTCCCACCCCACCCCGTCGCCGGCCGTCGGGATGGCGGCCACCCGGTCGGGGCGGGGCTACTGGGTGGCGACGGCCGACGGCGGCGTCTACGCCTTCGGCGACGCCGCCTTCCTCGGCGCCCGCCCCGCCGGCCCGTCCGCCGCCCCCGTGGTGGCGGTGGTGGGCACCCCGTCGGGCCGCGGCTACTGGCTGGTGGCCGGCGACGGCGGCGTCTTCTCCTTCGGCGACGCGCCCTTCCTCGGCTCGACCGCCGGCATCCCGGGGGTCGAGCGGGTGGTCGCCGCCGCCGCCACCCCGTCGGGCCTGGGCTACTGGCTGGCCGCCGCCGACGGCGGCGTGTTCGCCTTCGGCGACGCCCGCTTCAAGGGCTCGCTGGTCGGGCGGCCGGGGTTGGCGGCCGTCGCCGCCATCGCCCCCATGGCCGGCGTGCGGGGCTACTGGCTGGCCGGCGCCGACGGCGCCGTCCACGCCCTGGGCACGCCGCACCTGGGGGCCCGCCCCGTCGGCGACCGCCACCCCGCGGTGGTGGCCATGGCCGCCGTTCCCGCCCCCCGCCGGCTCAGGTAGGCGGGTCCCGGAAGGCCCCCGCCCCGGCGAACATGCCCCGGCGCCAGCGGTGGGGGGTGGCCAGCACGGCCCTCGGGTAGTCCTCGAACAGCCAGCGGGCGAAGTTGCGGCGGGTCCACGGGGTCGCTCCCGCCACCCGCAGCGTCGCCCGCAGGCCCCGGCGGTGGGCGATGCCCATCTCCGAGAGGCGCCCGGCCAGCCGGTTGTCGACCGCCACCCCGGCCCGCACCGCCGAGCCGTAGGCGGCCGCCGCCCGCCCGGGCGCCAGGGCGCCGGCGCCCAGCATCGCCCGGGCGGCCAGCATCCCCGTCTCCAGTGCCTGGCCGATGCCCTCGCCGGTCATGGGGTCGGTCGCCCGGGCGGCGTCTCCCACGAACAGGGCCCGCCCGCCGGCGGCCGACAGGGCGCTGCGCTGGATGCGGGCGGGGATGGGCCACGCCTTGTGGGGCGACTCAGGGGCGGCCGCCTCGCCCAGCGCGGCCCGCACGTGGGGACGCCCGAGCAGGTCGGCCCACTGGGCCTTCATGACCCGGACGCCGGCCCCCCGCCGGCGGGGCACGCCGAAGCCGACGTTGGCCCGCCCGTCGCCCAGCGGGAACGACCAGGCGTAGCCGGGCAGCAGGTCGGGCTCGAACCACACCCACAGCTGGGTGGCGGCCACGTCGGACACGCCGGTGAAGTACTGGCGGAACGCGTGCCACTCGCCCAGGTAGCCGTCCTCCTCGGCCGCCCCCAGCGCCTTGCGCAGCGGCGACCACATGCCGTCGGCGCCGACCGCGTAGCGGGCCCGCACCGGCCCCAGGCCGTCGACGTCCACCACGATCGAGCCGCCGTCGCCGTCGAGGCGGGCTCCCCGCAGCCCGCAGCCGTCGTGCACCTCGACCCCGGCGTCGCGGGCCACGTCCAGCAGGGCGGCGTCGAGGTCCGACCGGCGGGCGATGGCGGCGAACAGGCCCGGGCCCCGGGGCAGGGGGAAGGCCACCTCGCGGCCGGCGGGGCCCCGGACGTGGACGTCGTCGACCGCGAACCACGACGGCACCGACCCCGGCCGCAGGCCGAGCGCCTCCAGCCGGCGCAGGGCGCCGGTGGTGAGCCCGTCGCCGCAGCACTTGTCCCGGGGGAAGCGGGCCTTGTCCACCAGCACGACCGCCCGCCCGGCCCGGGCCAGGGTGATGGCGGCCGCCGCCCCCGCCGGCCCGCCGCCCACCACGGCCACGTCGGCCGTCCGCACCGTGGCCGCGCTCATCGGCCCAGGAGGTCGCCCATGGCGGCGCCGATGTCGGGATGGCGGAACCGGTACCCGGACGCCAGCAGCTTCTCGGGCACCATCCGCTGGCTGGCGCGGACCATCTCGCGGGCCATCTGGCGGCCGACGACCGCCCCCAGGGCGAAGCCGGGCACGGGCAGCGCCGCCGGCCGGTGCAGGGCCCGCCCGATGGCCCGGGCCAGGCCGGCCGCCGTGGTCGGCTCGGGGGCGCCCAGGTTGACCGGCCCGCGCAGCGACTCGGTCGC
>JBKHXC010000504.1:0-3456 GCA_046566225.1 Acidimicrobiia bacterium | reverse complement strand
CCACGTCCAGGTCGACCTCGAAGGGCTGGTCCCGCGCCTGCTCCTCGTCGCCCACGCCGTGGCGGCCGAGTACCCGCAGGCCCCGCAGCTCGACCACGTCGCCCGTCACCGGCGTCCCGGCGTGGGGGCGCTCACGGGCGGTGGACCTGGGCCACCAGCTCCCGCCCCGGCGGGCCCATCTGGCGGGCGACGATGCGCTCGACCACGGCGATGGCCCGGGGCGGCTCGGCCACCAGGCCGGTGGTGAGGAGGAAGCCGGCCATCACGCCCATGAGGCGGTCGCCCAGGTCCTCCTGGTGGACGAGCACCTTCTCGCCGGCGCCCATCCAGCCCCGCAGCTCCTCGTAGAACGGCGGCAGGACGGTGCGGGGGTCGTCTTGGTCGTTGAACGGCACGTGCGACCAGGCCACGCCCAGCTGGTCGTAGGCGTGCAGGTTGTGGGTGGAGCCCAGCATGGACACGATCCGCGAAAAGCCCTGCTCGCGCAGCCAGATGATCTCCTCCTGGCGGCGGACCCGGCGGTGGTTGCGGGCGTAGCCCCCGGGGCGCTCGCTCACCGCCAGCTTCTCCTTGATGACCCAGGTGAAGTTGCGGGGCGGGATCCCGGCCGCCCACTTGCCCCTCACGCCGCACCCAGCAGGCGGACGGCCGCCGCGGTGGCGGCCACGTCGTGCACCCGGACCATGGAGGCGCCGGCCGCCACCGCCAGCGTGGCGGTGGCCACCGACCCCTCCAGCCGGTCGTCGGGCCCGGCGCCGCCGGCCAGCAGCCCGAGGAACGACTTGCGGCTGGTGCCGACCACCACCGGGAAGCCGGTGCCGACCAGGGCGCCGAGGTGGCGCAGCAGCGACAGGTTGTGCTCCGGGCGCTTGCCGAAGCCGATGCCGGGGTCGATCCACACCTCGCCCACGCCGGACGCCACCGCCTCCTCCGCCCGCTCCACGAGGAACCGGCGGACCTCGGCGACCACGTCGCCGTAGGCGGGGGCGTCCTGCATGGACGCCGGCGTGCCCTGCATGTGCATGGCGACCCACCCGGCGCCCGTCCCGGCCACCACGGGGTGGAGCGACGCCGACACGTCGTTGACCAGGGTGGCCCCCGCCTCCAGCGCCGCCCGGGCCACCGACGCCTTGGAGGTGTCGACCGACACCCGCACGTGGGGGGCCAGGGCCGCCACCACGGGCACGACCCGGGCCCGCTCCTCCTCCTCGGCGACGGGAGCCGCCCCCGGGCGGGTGGACTCGCCGCCCACGTCGACCACGTCGGCGCCCTCGGCCACCAGGGCCAGCCCGTGGGCGATCGCCCGCTGCCGGTCGAGGTAGCGGCCGCCGTCCGAGAACGAGTCGGGGGTGACGTTCAGCACGCCCATGACGAGGGGGGCCATCGGCGTCCGAGCGTACCGGCGCCCGTCAGCGCCCGAAGGGCCACAGCCGGCCCAGGCGCGCCACCCAGCCGAGCCGGAGGGCCGACTCGAAGGTGGCCTCGGCCGCCAGCTGGCCCACCGAGGTCGACATGGTCGGGTACACGTGGATCAGCTTCGACAGGTCGGCCAGGCGGCCGCCGTGGCGGATGACCAGGGCCAGCTCGTGGATCATCTCGCCCGCCCCCGGCGCGAGCAGGTGCGCGCCCACCAGTCGCCCCCGGGGCCCGCAGACGGCGACCAGGCGCCCCTCGTCGTCGCCATCGGCCCGGGCCCGGTCGGAGTGGGACAGGTCGAGGCGGCGCACCCTCACGGCGTCGCCGTGGCGCTCCCGCGCCCGGGAGGCGGTGAGGCCGGCCGAGGCCAGCTCCGGGTCGGTGAACGTGCACCACGGCACCAGGTCGCTCACCGTGCCCCGCCCGGGGAAGAACATGTCCCGCACGGCGCGCAGGGCCTCGTGGGCCGCCGAGTGGGTGAACAGGTGGCGCCCGGCCACGTCACCGGCGGCGTAGACCGACGGCACGCTGGAGCGCATGCGGTCGTCGACCTCCACCCCCCGGGGGCCGACCCGCACGCCCACCTCCTCCAGGCCCAGGCCGTCGACGTTGGGGCGGCGGCCGGCCGACACCAGCAGCTCGTCGGCCTCCCAGCGCGCCGGCTCCCCGCCCTGGTCGCCGGTGACGACCTTGGCCCCCCCCTCCACCGCCACCGCCCGGACGTCCACGTCGAGGCGCACGTCCACCCCCTCCCGGCTCAGGCGGCCGGTGAGGATCTCGACCAGCTCCGGCTCGTCGCGGGGGAGCAGGCGCGGGCCCCGCTGGAGGACGGTGACGGCCACGCCCAGGCGGTTGAGGCCCTGGGCCAGCTCCACGGAGATGGGCCCCCCACCGATGGCGACGAGCCGCCGGGGCGCCCGCTCCAGGTCGAACACGGTCTCGCTGGTCAGGTAGCCGGCGTCGGCCAGGCCGGGCACGGGGGGTACCGCCGGGCGGCTCCCGGTGCACACCAGCACGAAGCGGCTGCGCAGCTCCCGCCCCGCCACCTCCACGGTGTGGGGCCCGGTGAGGCGGGCGGAGCCGGCCACGATCTCCACGCCCAGGGCCCGGAAGCGATCGGGGCTGTCGTCGGTGGCGGCGATGCGCTCCTGGACGGCGCGGATGCGCTGCCAGACGCCGGCGGTGTCGATCGCCGCCTCGGTGGCCGGCAGGCCGAAGCGGCCGGCGGTGCGCAGGTGGTGGGCGACCTTGGCCGAGGCCAGCAGCGCCTTGGACGGCACGCACCCGGTCCACAGGCAGTCGCCGCCCACCCGGCCCCGCTCGGCCACGGCCACCCGCAGCCCCAGGCTGGCGGCGAACTCGGCCGCCACCATGCCCCCCGACCCCATCCCCACGATCACGAGGTCGTAGCGGCGGCCCATGGCGCCGCCGACCGTACCCCCCCGAAGCCCTACCGCCCGTGGATGAACGCCATCGCCTCCGCCCGGGTGCGGGAGTCGGTGCGGAACAGGCCCCGCACCGCCTGGGTGACGGTGAGCGTGCCCGGCTTGTTGACCCCCCGCATGGACATGCACAGGTGCTCGGCCTGGAGCGACACCAGCACGCCGCGGGGCTGGAGCGCCTCCTCCAGGGCGTCGGCGATCTGGGTGGTGAGCCGCTCCTGGACCTGGGGGCGGCGGGCGTAGCCCTCGACCAGGCGGGCCAGCTTGGACAGGCCGGTGATGCGGCCGTCGTCGTTGGGGATGTAGGCGACGTGGGCCTTGCCCACGAAGGGGACGAGGTGGTGCTCGCACATGCTGTAGAGGGGGATGTCGAGCACCATCACCATCTCGTCGTGGCCCTCCTCGAAGGTGACGTCGAGCACGTCGCCGGGACGGGCGTCCAGCCCGCTGAAGATCTCGGCGTACATGTCGGCCACCCGCGCCGGCGTGGCCGCCAGGCCGTCCCGGTCGGGGTCCTCGCCGATGGCGGCCAGGATGTCGCGGACGGCCCGCTCGATGCGCGCCCCGTCCACCGCCGCCCGGGCGGGGAGGTCGCCCG
>JBKHXC010000503.1:0-2751 GCA_046566225.1 Acidimicrobiia bacterium | reverse complement strand
GGGCCGTTCGGGGAAGTCGGTCCGGGCCAACGCTCCCCTCCTTTCCTCTTGTTTCCTGCAAGGAGCGTCAAGTGAATGCAATCAGCGTGATCGGGCGGCTGACCGCCGATCCCAAGAGCCGGTCGGTGGCGTGCGACTCGGGGCCCCGGACCGTGACCGTGCTGGCCCTGGCCGTGCCGCCCGAGGGCGGCCGGGACGGCGACCCGTGCTTCATCGACGTCGAGGTGTGGGGCGCGCCGGCCGAGGCGTGCGCCCGCCACCTGGCCAAGGGCCGGCGGGTGGCCGTCACCGGCCGCCTGGCCCTCGACCGCTGGACGGCCGAGGACGGCACGCCCCGGAGAGCCCATCGCATCGTGGCCGCCAACGTCGAGTTCCTTGACCGCCCCGCCGCCGCCCCGGCGGCGTGAGGGCCGTGCGCCGCTTCGAGCTGGTCGGTGCCCGGGGTGGGCAGGGGACGACCACGGTGGCCACCGTGCTGGCCGCCCTGGCCGCCCGCTCCGGCCCCACCACCCTGGCCGCCACCCGGCCCGACGACGTGGCCGCCCTGGCCGGCCTAGCCACCGCCGCCACGCCGGCCGCCGTCCTCCCCGGCCTCCACCTGGTGACGGCCAGCGAGACGGCCCCAGGAGCCGCTCTGGCGGCCGTGGAGGACCTCGGGCGCCTCAGTGACCTCGACGGCGGCCACGAGGCCCCTGACGGCCCGGAGACGGCCCGGTGGCTGGTTGTCCGAGGCCCGTGCTACCTGAGCCTGAGAGCCGCCCTGGAGGCCCCGTGGCGGCCCGACGGCGTCGTCCTGGTGTCCGAGCCCGGCCGGTCGCTCACGGCGGCCGACGTGGTCGACGTGCTGGGTGTCGGCGTGGTGGCCGAGATCCCGGTGGAGGCGGCGGTGGCCCGGGCCGTGGACGCCGGGCTGCTGCTCGCCGGCCTGCACCGCCTGGGCGCCTTCGCGGCCCTGGCCCGGCTGGTGGACGCCGGGCTCGGCGCCGGCCGGCCGGCCCGGCCCGCCCCCTCCCCGACCGACCCCACCGACCTACCTCCCGACCCTCCACACACCCTGACCGACCTACCGACCCACCCTCTCCACCCGCACTCCAACCCACCCTCCAACCACCTGCAAACCCAGCCCCCCTACCCGCCGTCCCACCACTACTTCAATCGTGAAACTAGCTCCACAGACTACGCCGCTTCGTCCAAACTCCCTCCGAGCGGCCGTAGGGAGCGGCGCCGGCCTGCGGCCGCCGCCTCGGCGAAGTGCTTCATCTTGCGAGGTCGTCTGACGCCTTTCTTGCCAGGCGACGCAGGCCCCGGTCGGCGAACCACGGGCGCAGCTGGAGCAGGGCGGGGAGCTCGGAGCCATACACGAGCACGGCCCGGTCGACGCCCACCCGCCGGACGGCGTGCATCGGCGCGGCCCGGCGGTAGGCGGTGTGCTCGCTGACGCTGCGCCGGGCGCCGCCGGAGGTGTCGGAGGAGAAGTTGCGCTCCACGAACCCGGCGTCGCCCACCAGGCGGCTCACGTACTCGAGGGTGTCGGCGTCGGAGATGCCGGTGCCGAAGATCTTGGCCCGGTGGTTGTTGAGCACGGTGGGCGCCCGGGTGCCGTACAGGGCGCGGATCTGGGCCTGGTCCTGCCACACGCTGACCAGGCTGATGCCGTGGCTGCGGGCCGTCGAGGCGTAGGCGGGCAGGTCCTTCAGGGGGGCGATGTTGCCGGCCTCGTCGAGCAGCACCAGGGCGGGCAGGGGCAGGGTGCCGCCGTGGAGGTTGGCTACCTCGTAGGCCCGGCGCACCACCTGCTGGACCAGCACGGTGAACACCGGGCGGAGGCGCTCCTGCTCGTCGGGGGTGGCGACCACGTAGATGGTGTTGGGGCCCGACAGCCAGGCGTCGAGGTCGATGTCGTTGCGCTCGCCCACCGCGGCGACCATGGGGTCGGACCAGGTGAGCAGCACGTTCTGCACGGTGCCGTAGATGGAGCCCCGCAGGCGCTCCTCATGGGCCCACAGCGACTCGGCCGCCACCAGGGCGTCGAGGTCGCCGGAGCTCTGCGCCTCCTCCACCACCGACTCCTCGATGGCCCGGCGCACCTTGGCCTCCACCTCGGCCGCCACCCGCTCGTCCAGCTGGCGCTGCATATGCACCGGCCAGGCGGCCACCTTCTCGTCGGCCAGCTCGCCGCGGCGGGACGGGTCGGCGCGGAGCACCTGGCGCACGGCGTCGAGGACCTCGGCCCGGGTGCCGGGCACCAGGCGCCGGCGCTCCTCCGCCGCGTCCACGTCGGCCAGGCGCCGGTCGACCTCGTCGTCCACCCCGCCGCAGCGGCGCAGGACCGACCGGACGGGCTCGCGGGCCTGGGTGTCGATCCAGCGCACCACGTCGCGCAGGCGATGCCCGCCGAGGGCCGCCGCGTACAGGTGGGGGGCCAGGGCCTTGCGGGCCTGGGTGTACCAGTAGTCGCCGTCGGACACCGAGTCGAGGCGGGCCTTGGCCGCGTCGCACAGCCACGCCGCGGTGCGCATGGCGCCCGCCCAGGTCCCGCAGGCCGCCACCGGGCTCCACTGGGCCGAGTCGTGGTGGGGGTCGGCCCCGGCGGGATCGTAGATCCACACGTCGCCCAGGTCGCAGCGGTGCTCGATCGTGGCGGCCAGCAGGTCGGTCTTGACCGACGTGGAGATCACCGGGCCGTCCCACTCCAACAGGGCGGGGACGGCCAGGCCCACGGTCTTGCCGCATCCCGACGGGCCGACCACG
>JBKHXC010000502.1:0-10691 GCA_046566225.1 Acidimicrobiia bacterium | reverse complement strand
GCTCACCGCCACGTAGGGCGAGTCGGTGATCTCCACGCCGACGTGCGCGATCGGCGATCCCAGGGGGCCCATGGAGAACGGCACCACGTACATGGTGCGGCCCGTCATCGACCCCCGGAACAGCTCGGTGAGCGTGGCCCGCATCTCCACCGGGTCGCGCCAGTTGTTGGTGGGGCCGGCGTCGGTCTCCGACGCCGAGCAGATGAACGTGCGGTCCTCCACGCGGGCCACGTCGCCGGGGTCCGAGCGGGCCCAGTACGAGTTGGGCCGCTTGGCGTCGGAGAGGCGGGTGAAGGTCCCGTTGCCGACCAGCAGCCGGCACAGCCGGTCGTACTCCTCGGCCGAGCCGTCGCACCACTCGACCCGCTCGGGAGTGGTCAGCTCGGCCACCTCCGCCACCCACTCGAGGAGCCTCTTGTTGCCCGTGGGAGCCGTCATGTGGGCCCATCGTAGGCTTCGCCCTCGTCCCCCCGGCCGGGGCGGGAGCGGGGCCTCCCCTACAGGCCGGGAGGGTCCGGTGGGGAGCCCATGTCGACCTCCGAGCCCAGGCGCAGGCGGGTCGCCCGGCCCTCGCCGTCGAGCTCGAAGATCACCCGCTGGCCCTGGCGCAGCATGCGCAGGATGGACCCGGCCAGGGCGTTGGCGGCCAGGTCGTACTCCTGGCGGTCGGTGTCGCGCACCACCACCCCGTCGCCCGTGGCCGGGTCGTACGACTTCACGACGCCTTGCATCTCCCGCTTCGCCACCCCTCTACGCTCAGGCCCGTGGACGGTAGCGGAGGGCGGCGGTGAGGGGCGAGTTCGCGCTGATCGAGCGGCTGCGCCGGTCCCTCCCCGCTCCGCCGGCGGGGGAGACCTGGATCGGCGACGACGCCGCCGTGGTGAGCCCGCCCCGGGGCGGGCTGGTGCTCACGTCCGACGCGGTGGTCGCCGGCGTGCACGTCGACCTGTCCCTGGTCGGCCTCGACGACGTCGGGTGGAAGGCGGTGTCGGCCGCGGTGAGCGACGTGGCCGCCATGGGCTGCCGCCCGCTGTACGTCCTGGTGACGGTGTGCGGCCCGCCCGACACCGACGTCGACGCCCTGTACCGGGGCGTGGCCGCCGCCACCGCCGAGTACGGCTGCCCGGTGGTGGGCGGCGACCTGGTGGCGGCGGACCGGCTGGTCGTGTCGGCGGCGGTGGCGGGCGAGACCGGCCACCGCGCCCCGGTGCTGCGGTCCGGCGCCCTGCCCGGCGACCGCGTCTTCGTCACCGGTCCGCTGGGTGCGTCGGCGGCCGGGCTGCGCCTGCTGCGGGAGGGGGCCGTCGCCGCCGACCACCCCCTCGCCCTCGCCCACCGCCGGCCCCGGGCCCGGCTGGCCGAGGGGCGGGCGGCCCGGGCGGCCGGCGCCAACGCCATGGTCGACGTGTCCGACGGGCTGGCGGCCGACCTGGCCCACCTGGCGGAGGCGTCGGGGGTGGGCGTCGCCCTCGACGCCGTGCCGGCGGCCACGGGCGCCACCGCCGAGGAGGCGCTGGCCGGGGGCGAGGACTACGAGCTGCTGTTCACCGCCGCCAACCCCGGCCACGTGGCGGCGACGTTCGCCGAGGCCGGCCTACGCCAGCCCCTCGGCCTCGGCCTCTGCACCGCCGACGCCGGCGAGCGCACCCTGGCCGGCCGGGCCCTGCCGGCGGCCGGCTGGGAGCACGAGTTCCGGTGATCGCCCGCCCGCCCGTCGCCCTGACCATCGCCGGCACCGACTCGGGCGGGGGGGCCGGGGTGGCCGCCGACCTCAAGACCTTCGAGGCCCACGGCGTGTGGGGCACGTGCGCCGTGGTCGCCGTCACCGCCCAGAACACCCTCGGGGTGCAGGCCTTCGAGGCCCTGTCGCCCGGCCTGGTCCGCGCCCAGGTCGACAGCGTGGCGTCCGACATCGGCGTCGACGCCGCCAAGACCGGCATGCTGGCGTCGGCCGAGCTGGTGCGGGCGGTGGCGGAGGCGGTGCGGGCGAACCGGCTCGGCCCCCTGGTGGTCGACCCCGTGCTCGTCTCCAAGCACGGCGACGCCCTGCTGGCCGACGACGCGGTGGACGCCCTGCGGTCGAACCTGCTGCCGCTGGCCACGGTGGTCACCCCCAACCTGCCCGAGGCCGCCCGGCTGGTCGGCTTCGAGGTGGGGGACCGGGGGGCCATGGAGGCCGCCGGTCGGGCCCTGGTCGACCTGGGGGCGGCGGTGGCGCTGGTCAAGGGCGGCCACCTGGGCGGCGCCTCGTCGCCCGACTGCCTGGTGGCGGCGGGCGAGCCCCGGCCCACCTGGCTGGACGGGGACCGCATCCCCGGCCGCCACACCCACGGCACCGGCTGCGTGCTGTCGGCCGCCCTGTGCGCCGAGCTGGCGCGGGGGATGGACCCGCCCGACGCCTGCGTGGCCGCCCGCCACTTCTGCCGGCGGGCCATCGCCGCCGGCGTCGGCCTGGGGGCGGGGGTGGGGCCGGTGAACCCGGGCTGGGAGCGGGCGGGCGGCTGAAGCCGCGCCGTAGCCTTCGTCTTCGATGCTGACCGCCTCCGCCGTCACGCGCCTCCGCGGCGGCCGGACCGTGCTCGACGCCGTGTCGCTGCGGGTGGGGCCGCGCAGCCGCATCGGCATCGTGGGGCCCAACGGGGTGGGCAAGACGACGCTCCTGCGGGTCCTCGCCGGCCTGGAGGAGCCCGACGGCGGCCGGGTGGAGCGGGCGCCGGCCACCCTCACCGTCGGGTACCTCCCCCAGGAGCCGGACGCCCGGCCGGGCGAGACGCTGCGGGCCTACCTGGCCCGGCGCACGGGCGTGGCCGCGGCCGGGGCCGAGCTGGACCGCCTCACCGAGGCCATGGCCGCCGACCCGGCCGCCGTCGACGCCTACTCGGAGGCGCTGGAGCGCGTCCTCGCCCTGGGCGGGGGCGACCTCGACGCCCGGGCCGGCGACGTGGTGGCCGGGGTGGGGCTGCCCGCCGACCGCCTCGACGTCGAGGTGGGCGCCCTGTCCGGGGGCCAGGCGGCCCGGGCGGCGCTGGCCGCCGTGCTGCTGGCCCGCTTCGACGTGTTCCTCCTCGGCGAGCCCACCAACAACCTCGATTTCGCCGGCCTCGACCGGCTGGAGGGCTTCCTCGAGGGGCTGGCCGGCGGCGTGGCCCTGGTGTCGCACGACCGGGCGTTCCTCGACCGGACGGTGGAGCGGATCGTGGAGCTGGGCGAGCACGACCATCGCGCCGTGGAGTACGCCGGGGGGTGGAGCGACTACGTGGCCGCCCGCCGGCTGGCCCGGGCCCAGCAGTACGCCGCGCACGCCAGGAACCAGGCGCAGCGGCGGGAGCTGGCCGACCGGGCCCGCACCCAGCGCCAGTGGGCCCACCAGGGCGTCGCCCGGGCCCAGCGCGACCCCAGGGACAACGACAAGGCGCAGCGGGGGTTCGCCAAGAACCGCACCGAGAAGCAGGCGTCGAAGCTGCGGGCCACCGAGCGGCGACTGGAGCGGCTGGAGGACGTCGACAAGCCGTGGGAGGGCTGGCAGCTCCGGCTCAGCCTGGCGCCGTCGGCCCGCAGCGGCGACGTCGTGGCCCGCCTGGACGGGGCGGTGGTGGAGCGGGGGGGCTTCACGCTGGGCCCCGTGGACCTGGAGGTGCGCTGGCGGGAGCGCGCCGCCGTGCTCGGGCCCAACGGGAGCGGCAAGACCACGCTGCTGCGGGCGCTGCTGGGCGAGGTCCCCCTGGCCGCCGGCGCCCGCTGGCTGGGACCGGGCGTGGTGGTGGGAGCCATGGACCAGTCCCGGACGGCGCCGGCGGGCGGGGACACGGTGCTCGGCGCCTTCCTCGCCGCCACCGGCCTGGCGGTGCCCGACGGCCGCTCGTTGCTGGCCAAGTTCGCCCTGGGCGCCGGCGACGTGGACCGGCCCGCCGCCGAGCTGTCGCCGGGCGAGCGCAGCCGGGCCATCCTCGCCACCCTCATGGCCCGGGGGGTCAACTGCCTGGTGCTCGACGAGCCGACCAACCACCTCGACCTCCCGGCCATCGAGCAGCTCGAGGACGCCCTCGGCGCCTTCGACGGGACGCTGCTCGTGGTCACCCACGACCGGCGCTTCCTCGAGGCCCTCCACGTCACCCGCACGGTGGGGCTGGAGGCCCTGAGCGCCACCCGCTCCCGGGTGGGGCGGTAGGCGACGGCGCGGGCGGGCGCCCAACGGCTGTTCCTGGCCACGAACACCGAGAAGGAACAGGGCGGAGGCGGCGCGAGCTCCGCTCGCCCGCCGGAGCACGATCCAACTCGACCGAATGGAGTGAGCGAAGCGAACGAATGAGGTCGAAGTGCTAGTGGACGGCCTTGGTGATCTTGCCGGCCCGGATGCACGACGTGCACACGTGCATCCGCCGGGCCGTCCCGCCCACCATGGCGCGGACCCGCTGGATGTTCGGGTTCCACCGCCGCTTCGTGCGCCGGTGCGAGTGGCTGATGCTCATGCCGAAGGAGGGGTGCTTGCCACAAACGTCGCAGACGGCTGCCATGGCGGCGAGGTTACCATCGGCCCCACGATGACGACCCTCGACCGGCTGGGGCCCGCCGAGCTGCGGGCGGCGATCACCGCCTACCGCGACGTCCTGCGGGCGCACCAGGAGGCGGTCAACCGGCTCAACGTCTACCCCGTCCCCGACGGCGACACGGGGACCAACATGGCCCTCACCGTGGAGGCGGTCGTCGCCGAGCTGGAGGGGGCCGACGGCATGGCGGCGACGTGCAAGGCCATGGCCCACGGCTCGCTGATGGGCGCCCGCGGCAACTCGGGGGTCATCCTGTGCCAGATCCTGCGGGGGCTGAGCGAGGTGTGGCGGCAGGGGGAGTGGGTGGACGCCGGGCGGGCGGCCGACGGCCTCCGGGCGGCGAGCGAGGCCGCCTACCGCGCCGTGATGCGCCCGGTGGAGGGCACCATCCTCACGGTGGCTGCCGCGTCGGCCAGGAGCGCCTGCGACGCGGCGGCGGCCGGCAAGGAGCTGGTGGACGTCCTCCAGGCCGCCCGGGTGGCCGCCGCCGAGGCGCTGGAGCGCACGCCCGAGCTGCTGGCGGTGCTCGCCGAGGCCGGCGTGGTCGACGCCGGCGGCGCCGGCTACGTCCTGCTCCTCGACGCCCTGCTCCACGTGGTCGCCGACCAGCCGCTGCCCGAGGCGCCCGACGTGGCGCCGGCGGCGGCGGTGGCCACCGGCCTGCGCTTCGCCGCCGGGGGCGGGGAGGCGGGCGGCGGCGCCACCGGCCCCCGCTTCGAGGTCATGTACCTGCTGGAGGTCGACGACGCCGCCATCGCCGGGTTCAAGCGGGCGTGGAGCGACCTCGGCGACTCCATCGTGGTGGTGGGCGGCGAGGGCACGTGGAACTGCCACATCCACACCGACGACATCGGCGGCGCCGTCGAGGCCGCCCTGGACGTGGGCGGGCGGCCGCGGCGCATCCACGTCACCGACCTCGACGCCCAGGTCGAGGAGGAGCGGTGGGTGCGGGAGGGGACGGCGGCCGAGCCGGCGGCCACGGACGCCGCCCCGGTCACCACCGCGGTGGTGGCGGTGGCGAGCGGTGCCGGGGTGGCGCGCATCTTCCGCTCCATGGGCGCCGCCGCGGTCGTGGCCGGCGGCCAGTCGATGAACCCGTCCACCGCCGAGATCCTCGAGGCGGTGGAGGCCGCGCCGGCCGACCAGGTCGTCGTCCTCCCCAACAACCCCAACATCGTCCCCGTGGCCCGCCAGGTGGACGAGCTGACGGCCAAGGCCGTCCACGTCGTCCCCACCCGGGCGGTGGCCGAGGGCATGGCCGCCCTGCTCGCCTACGACGCCGGCGCGGGCGCCGGCGCCAACGCCGAGGCGATGGCCGAGTCGGCGGCGACGGTGACGTCGGGGGAGGTGACCCAGGCGGTGCGGGCGTCGTCGTCGGCCGCCGGGCCCATCGCCGAAGGGTCGTGGCTGGGGCTGTCGGCCACCGGGATCGAGGTGGTGGCGGGCACGGCCGTGGAGGCGGCCACCGGGCTGCTGGACAGGCTCCTCACCGCCGACCACGAGCTGGTCACCGTGCTCGAGGGCCGGGACGCCACCCCCGAGGACTCCCGCCGCATCCACGACTGGCTCCGGCAGCACCGGCCCGACGTCGCCGCCGAGATCCACGACGGGGGCCAGCCGCTGTACCCGTTCCTCTTCTCGATCGAGTGATCCCCCGCCGGCTCGGCGCGCTGGCCACCATCCCGGTGAGCGAGCTGCGGGGGGTGGGGCAGAAGCGGGAGGCCGCCCTGGCCGAGGTGGGCATCGAGAACGTCCTCGACCTGCTGATGCACTACCCGCGGCGCTACCTCGACCGCACCCAGCAGGCGTCAATCCGGGAGCTGGCGGTGGGCTCGGAGGCCATGGTGCTGGCCACGGTGAAGCGGGTGACGGCCCGCCGCACCCGCCAGGGCCGGTCGCTGGTCGAGGTCGACGTGTTCGACGGCAGCGGCTACCTGCACTGCGTGTTCTTCAACCAGCCGTGGCGGGCCCGCCAGCTGCCGGCCGGGGCCCAGGCGGTGTTCTTCGGGCGCCTGGAGGTGTTCAAGGGCCGTCGCCAGATGACCAGCCCGGTGGTCGACCTGGTCGGGGACCGCACGGGGCGCATCATCCCCATCTACCCCCAGTCGGAGAAGGCCGGCCTCAACACCTGGGAGCTGGCGGCGTGGATCGGCGAGGCCCTCCGGCGGGCCGGGCCGCTGGCCGACCCCCTCCCGCCGCGGTGGCGGGAGGAGCTGGGCCTGGTGGGCCGCACGTGGGCGTTCACCCACATCCACGACCCGGAGTCCATGGGCGCCGCCCAGGCGGCGCGGCGCCGCCTGGCGTTCGACGAGCTGCTCCGGCTCCAGATGGCGCTGGTGCTGCGCAAGCGCGCCCTGGAGCGGGCGGCCAAGGGAATCCGCCACCAGGTGGCCGGCGAGCTGGTCCGCCGCTTCCACGCCGCCCTGCCCTTCGAGCTCACCGCCGCCCAGCGCCGGGCGTGGGACGACATCGCCGCCGACCTGGCCGGGCCCCACCCGATGCACCGGCTCCTCCAGGGCGACGTGGGCGCGGGCAAGACGGTGGTCGCCGTCAGCGCCCTCCTCGCCGCCGTGCAGGGCGGCCACCAGGGCGCCCTGATGGCGCCCACCGAGGTGCTGGCCGAGCAGCACTTCCTGGGCGTGCGCTCCCTGCTGGCCGGCCTGGAGGTGCCCGACCCGGGCACGCTCACCGGCGACCGGGCCCTGCGGGTGGAGCTGCTCACCAACCGCACGCCGGCGTCGCGCCGGGCCAAGCTGGCCGACGCCCTGCGGGCCGGGCAGGTCGACGTCCTCGTCGGGACCCACGCCCTGCTCACCGAGCACGTCGAGTTCGCCCGCCTGGGGGTGGTGGTGATCGACGAGCAGCACCGCTTCGGCGTGGAGCAGCGGGCTGCGCTGCGGGGCAAGGGGGGCGACCCCGACGTGCTGGTCATGACGGCCACGCCCATCCCACGCACGGCGGCCATGCTCGTCTACGGCGACCTCGACCTCACCGTTCTCGACGAGCTGCCGCCCGGTCGCACGCCGGTGCGCACGGTGTGGGCCAGGGGCCCGGTGGAGGAGGCGGCGGCGTGGGCCAAGGTGCGCGACGAGGTGGCGGCCGGCCACCAGGCGTTCGTGGTGTGCCCGCTGGTGGAGGAGTCGGAGCGAATCCAGGCCCGGTCGGCCGCCGAGGAGCACGAGCGCCTGCGGGCCGAGGTGTTCCCCGACCTGCGCCTGGGGCTGCTGCACGGGCAGATGCCGGCGGCCGACAAGGAGGCGGCCATGGAGGCGTTCCGCCGGGGCGACGTCGACGTGCTCGTGGCCACCACCGTGGTGGAGGTGGGCGTGGACGTCCCCAACGCCACCGTGATGGTGGTGGAGGACGCCGACCGCTTCGGCATGGCCCAGCTCCACCAGCTCCGGGGGCGGGTGGGCCGGGGCCGGGCGGCGTCGTGGTGCTTCCTGGTCGGCGAGGCCACCACGCCCGAGGCCGAGGAGCGCCTGGCCGCCATGGTGCGGAGCACCGACGGCTTCGAGCTGGCCGAGGTCGACCTCGACCTGCGGGGGGAGGGCGCCATCCTCGGCACCCGCCAGAAGGGGCGCAGCGACCTCCGCCTGGCGTCGCTGCGGCGGGACAAGGACCTGGTGGGCGAGGCCCGCCGGGTGGCGTTCGCCATCGCCGACGACGACCCCCACCTCGCCACCCACGACGTCCTCGCCGACGAGCTGCGCCTGCTGGTCGACGACGAGGAGGCGGACTTCCTGTTCAAGTCCTGACGACACCTGTCCCCGCCTCGGGCGCCTCCGGGGGCTACCCTCGCCGCCGGTGACCACCACGCCCCTCGTCGTGATCAACCGGGTCAGCAAGTCCTTCGGCGACGTCCGGGCGCTGCGTGACGTGAGCCTCACTGTCGACGCCGGCGAGGTGGTGGTCGTCATCGGCCCGTCCGGCTCGGGGAAGTCGACGCTGTGCCGGTGCATCAACCGGCTCGAGCCCGTCGACTCGGGCACCATCACCATCGACGGGGTCCCTCTGCCCGAGGAGGGCCGGGCCCTGGCCCGGCTGCGGGCCGACATCGGCATGGTCTTCCAGTCGTTCAACCTGTTCGCCCACAAGTCGGTGCTCCAGAACGTGACCCTGGGGCCGCGGAAGGTCCGCAAGCTGTCCCGGGCCGAGGCGCGCCGGCGGGCGATGGAGCTGCTGGAGCGGGTGGGCATCGCCGACAAGGCCGACCGCTTCCCGGCCGAGCTGTCGGGTGGCCAGCAGCAGCGGGCCGCCATCGCCCGGGCGCTGGCCATGGAGCCCAAGCTGATGCTGTTCGACGAGCCGACGTCGGCGCTCGACCCCGAGATGATCAAGGAGGTGCTGGATGTGATGGTGGAGCTCGCCTCCGAGGGGACGACCATGATCGTCGTCACCCACGAGATGGGCTTCGCCCGCTCGGCCGCCCGCCGGGTGGTGTTCATGGACGAGGGCCGGGTGGTGGAGGTGGCGCCGCCGGAGCGGTTCTTCTCCGAGCCGGAGTCGGACCGGGCCAGGGACTTCCTCTCGAAGATCCTGGCCCACTGAAAGCGAGGGAGAACATGCGACCAAAGGAGACAGGGATGATGCGACGACGGTGGCTGCTGCCACTGCTGCTGGCGACGGCGCTGGTGGCCTCGGCCTGCGGCGACGACGACGACGACACGGGGGCGACCGACACGACGGGGGCCGGCACGGAGACGGAGGCGCCGGAGTTCGAAGAGGGCACGACGATGGCGGCCATCCAGGACCGGGGCCGCATCGTGGTGGGGACCAAGTTCAACCAGCTCGGCTCCGGCCTGCGCAACCCCACCACCGGTGAGCTCGAGGGCTTCGACATCGAGATCGCCAAGCTGATCGCCGTCGGCATCTTCGGCGGGGACGTCGAGGACATCGACGACAAGATCGAGTTCAAGGAGGCGGTCAGCGCCGTCAGGGAGGCCGTCATCCAGACGGGCGAGGTCGACATCGTGGTGGCCACGTACACGATCAGCGACGCCCGCAAGGCCCAGGTCGACTTCGCCGGGCCCTACGTCATCGACGGCCAGACGGTGATGGTCAAGGAGGAGAACGACTCGATCAGGACCCTGGCCGACCTCAACGGCAAGAAGATCTGCACCGGGCGGGGATCGACGACGCCGGGCAACCTGGAGCGCAACCAGATCACGGCCGACGTCACGCTGTTCGAGACCTACCCCGAGTGCGCCGACGCCCTGCGCCAGGACCGGGTGGAGGCCGTGGTCACCGACCGCGGGATCCTCCTCGGGCTGGTCGAGGCCAGCAACGGCGCCTTCAAGATCCTCGACATCGACGTGAGCGAGGAGCCGCTCGGGATCGGCCTGAAGAAGGGCGACGACGCCTTCCGGGAGTTCCTCAACGACCGGCTGGAGGAGATCTACGAGAGCGGCGAGTGGGCCGACGCCTACGAGCGGACGCTGGGCCGCCTGGGGCTCTCCACCCCGGAGCCTCCGCCGGTCGACCGCTACCCGAGCACGGGGACGTCGACCAGCCTGGCGACCACGACGACCACCACGGGAGGGGCCACCACCACCACCACGGGGGGGGCCACGACGACCACCACGAGGGCCACGACCACCACCACCGCCGCCACCACGACCACCGGCTGACCGGCGGGAGAGGCCGTGGACGTCGTCGTCGACAACCTCGACCTCTTCTTCGAGGGCATGCGCGTCACGGTGTCGCTCACGCTGCTGTCGTACGCGGCGGCGTTCGTGATCGGCACCGTGATCGCGGCCTTCCGGGTGAGCCCCGTCCCGCCCCTCCAGGCGGTGGGCGCCTTCTACGTGGCCACCGTGCGCAACACCCCGCTGGCCGTGCTGATGATCGGATTCCTGGTGGGGGCCGGCGACGTGGGCATCAAGTACTCGTTCTTCTACACGGCGGTCGTCGTGCTGTCCGCCTACACCGGGGCCTTCATCGCCGAGGCCATCCGGTCGGGCGTCAACGCCGTGTCCCGGGGCCAGGGCGAGGCCGCCCGGGCCCTGGGGCTCACCTTCCCGCAGGTGCTGTGGATCGTGGTGCTGCCCCAGGCCCTGCGCACGGTGGTCGCCCCCCTGGGGAGCATCTTCATCGCCCTCATCAAGAACTCGGCGCTGGCCGCCCTGATCTCGGTGGACGAGC
>JBKHXC010000501.1:0-2400 GCA_046566225.1 Acidimicrobiia bacterium | reverse complement strand
GGCGTTCTTCTTGGTGACCAGCTTCTGGTTCATCGTGGTGATCTCGATGTACAGGTCGTAGGCGGGGAGGTAGAAGTCGGGCCGGAACGCCTGCACCGCCCGCCCGGCCCGGTCCCGGGCCAGGGTGAACTCGGTGGGCTCGTACTCCCAGGCGATGCCGTAGAAGTCGAGGAGCTTGGCGAACTGCCGCTCCGAGTTGTGGGCGAAGCGGGCCCGCTCGTGCGGCAGCGGCGGCCGGTCCAGCGCGCCTATCCCCCGGTTCCGGCCCGCGGCAGGCCCCCGCCCTCGTCACGCCCCCCGGCGGCCGGCGACGCCTTCCCGGCGCCCGGCGCCAGCTCGGTGATGGCGGCCTGCAGCTCCTCCACCACCCCGGCCAGGGGCACGATGTTGAGCACGCCCTGGCCGCCCTTGAGCAGGTCGATGATCTCCTCGCCCGAGGTGGCCAGCACCGACTGGGCGCCGTTGAGCACCAGGTTGGCGGTGGCGACGTCGACGCCGCCGCGCCGCAGGACCTCCAGGGCCCGCCGGGCCGAGTGCAGCGAGACCCCGGCGTCGAGCAGCCGCTTGATCACCTTCAGCTCCAGCAGGTCGCGGTAGGAGTAGATCCGCTGGGTGCCGCTCCCCCGGGCCTCGCTGATGGAGGGCCGCAGCAGGTCGGTGCGCGCCCAGTAGTCCAGCTGCCGGTAGGTGATGCCGACGATCTTGCAGACCTGGGGACCTCGGTAACCGTCTTCAGGCATGGGGAAGCGCCCTCCAGTGCCGACCCGGCCGGCCTCTCCGGCGCGGTCGCCGCGACGCGACGTCACAGTCCCGAAATTACACCAGTGTGAGGGGAGGTGCGACCATCGCCGCCGCCGGCTCCCCCGGAGTGGCTAGGAGCTGAAGTCCTCGGGGCGGATGCCCTCGATGAACTGGCGGAACTGGGTGACCAGCTCGTCGGGGGGCGTGTCGTCGTCCTCCTCGGCGTCGATCACGATCCCGGCCTCGTCGAGCAGCTCCTCCTCGGCGAAGATGGGCGTGCCCATGCGGGCGGCGAGGGCGATGGCGTCCGACGGCCGGCTCGACACGACGCGGCTCTCGCCGCCCTGCTTCAGGTGCAGCTCGGCGTAGTAGGTGCCGCTGCGGCCGTCGTCGCCCATGCGCAGCTCGGTGACGACCACCCGCTCGAGGGTGGCGCCCAGGGCGACCAGGACGTCGCGCATGAGGTCGTGGGTCATGGGCCGGGGCGGGACGACGCCCTGGAGGGCGAAGGCGATGGCCATGGCCTCGGGGGCGCCGATGAAGATCGGCAGCGTCCGCCGGGAGCCCTCCGCCTCCTGGAGCAGCACGACGGGGTTGTTGGTGGGCAGCTCCACCCTGACCGCGGCGAGGTGCATCTCCACCATGAAAACCACCCTACCGTGCGTAGAACTCGTCCACGTGTGCGTCGGGGTCGGCCCGGAGGGCGGCCAGGTCGCCCGCCGCGACCAGGTCGAGGTTGCGGTAGCGCTCGGCGAAGTCGAGCCCGTAGCCCACCACGAAGTCGTCGCCCACGGTGAAGCCGAGGAAGCGCACCGGGGTGGGGACGATGCGCCGGGTCGCCTTGTCCAGCAGGGCGCAGGCCTCCAGCGAGCGGGGCCCCCGGCGGGCCAGCTCCCCCAGCACGTAGGTGAGGGTCAGGCCGGTGTCGACGATGTCCTCGACCAGCACCACGTCGCGGCCGGCGATGTCGAGGTCCAGGTCCTTGACGATGCGCACCCGGCCGGTGTCGGGGGCGTAGGACGAGATGGCGAGGAAGTCGACCTCGGGGGCGACGGTCAGGGCGCGGACGAGGTCGGCCTGGAAGGGGACGCTGCCCTTGAGGACGGCCACCAGCACCACGCCGTCGTCGTAGGCCGCCGACAGCTCGGCGGCCAGGCGGCGCACGCCGGCCCGCAGCTCGTCGGCGGGGATCAGGACGCGGGCCGGGCTCACCCGCCCGAGAGGCGCCGGACGGCCTGGCGCAGCACGGCCGCCCGCAGGCTCTGGCCGAGCTGGGTGAGGTCCTCCAGGGCCTGCTGGGCCTGGCGGCGCGCCTCGGGGTTGCGTTGCTTGAGCAGCGGGGTGACGATCTGCTCGAACAGGCCCGCCTCCCGCTCGGCGGAGTTCTTGTAGATCCGCAGGTGGCGGCCCTCGATGCCGAAGCGGGCGAAGCCGACGGCCAGGTTGGCCACCACCAGGGCCTCCTCGTCGTAGTAGGTGGTGCCGGCCACCGGCCGGCCGGCGATGAAGCCGTACCGCTCCAGCTCCCGGATGCGCTCGTAGGCCAGCCCGGTGGCGCCGGCGAGCTCCTCGATGGTGAGGCTCACGCCGGTCATGCCCGCCGACAGGGCGCCGGCGCCCGGCGGCCGATGGCCGGCGCGCTGGGCGCCGCCGGTCGAG
>JBKHXC010000500.1:0-5942 GCA_046566225.1 Acidimicrobiia bacterium | reverse complement strand
CCCGGCGGTGGCGGTCCTGGCCCCCGGGCTCCTCGGAGGCCTGGCCGGCCGGGCGCTGGAGCGGGTGCCCGACACGGGCAACGCCTTCCTGGCCCGCTCGCACGTGCTGGCCGGCGTCTACTACACGGCGGCCGTGGTGCTCCTGGCCGCCCTGTGGGCCAGCCGGAACCTGGTGCGCAGCCGGTGGGGGCGGGCGCTGACGGCCGTGCGCGAGTCCGACCTGGCCGCCCGGGCCAGCGGCATCGACCCCTACCGGCACCGGGTCGGCGCCTTCGCCGTGTCCGCCGCCGTGGTCGGCGTGGCTGGGTGGGTGGGGGCCCTGCGGACCCTGTCGGTGAGCTCGGGCAGCGCCCTGGACGTGCAGACCGAGTCGTTCCGCTACGTGGTCGCCGTGGCTGTGGGCGGCGCCGGCACCCTGGCCGGCCCGGTGGTCGGGGCCTTCGCCCTGACGTTCGGGCTCGGCCTCGACATCGTCCAGGACCGCCTCCGGGACCGCCTGGGCCTGGCCTTCGGCGCCCTGGCCCTGGCCGTCGTGGCGGTGGCGCCCTCCGGGCTGGTCGGCGGCGTGCGCCGAGGCCCGCTCGTACGGCGCGGGGGCGGCGGGCCGGCGCCCTCCGAGCCCAGCGCCGGGGCCGGGGCCGGGGCCGGCGCCACCGCCGGGGCCGTGCCCGCCGTGGCTACCGTGGCCCGGCGACCGGGGGCCGACCCCGGAGCCCCGGCCCTGCGGGTGCGCGGCCTGTGCCGGTCCTACGGCGGGGTGCGGGCCCTCGACGGGCTGGACCTGGACGTGGCCGCCGGGACGGTGCACGCCGTCGTCGGGCCCAACGGGTCGGGCAAGTCGACCCTGGTGGACGTGGTGAGCGGGTTGGTGCCGGCCACCGGTGGGAGCGTCGAGCTCCACGGGCGCGACGTCACCGCCCTGCCGGCGCACCGGCGGACGGCGGCCGGCATGGCGAGGACCTTCCAGGCGGTGCGGGTGTGGTCGCGCATGTCCGTGCTCGACAACGTGCTGGCCGGCGCCCACGTCCGCGGCTCGGCCGGCCTCGGCCGCTGCCTGCTCGGCCTCCACCGGGGCGAGGAGCGCCGCCTGCGAGGCCGGGCGGCCGCCCTCTGCGCTCTGGTCGGCCTCCTCGGGCGGGAGGGCGAGCCCGCCGGCGCCCTCACCCTCGCCGAGCAGCGCCGCCTGGAGCTGGCGCGCGCCCTGGCCGCCGAGCCGGGGGTGGTGCTGCTCGACGAGCCGGCCGCCGGCCTCGACGCCGCCGAGGTGGAGGGCCTCGTTGCCGTCATCCGGTCACTCAAGGTGGTGGGGATGGCCGTACTGGTGGTCGAGCACCGCCTCGATCCGGTATTTTCCGTCGCCGACACGGTGACAGTCGTCCACCACGGCGCGACACTTGCCAGTGGGCCGCCCGCCCAGGTGGCCGGCGACCCCGGCGTCCGGGGTGCCTACCTGGGACCGGCGGTCTGAAACGTCGGCGGGCGCCGTCCCCCGAGACTCAGGAATGCCCCCAAGGGGGCCGATGTTGTAGTGAGGCCCGACAGAGCACCGGCATAGTCGGCGCTCCGCCGGGGTACGAGCCTCCGATGACATTGGCCCCGGGAGGGAGGAGATCGTCCCGATGAACTTGTCCTGGCGCCAGCGGGCCGCTTGCCGTGGCGTCGATCCGGACATCTTCTACCCGGCCTCGGATGAAGATGCCGAGGAGGCGAAGGGCATCTGCGCCGTCTGCCCGGTCCGCGAGGCGTGCCTGGAGTACGCCCTCGCCAACCGCGAGCGCGACGGCGTGTGGGGCGGCGCCACCGAGCGCGAGCGGCGCCGGCTGATCCGCCAGCGGCGGAAGTCGGCCTGACCCGCCGGCGGGGCCGGCGGTAGCCTGGCCCCGATGTCGAGCCTGGGTGCGCTGGGGGGCTGGCCCGCCGTCCTCACCCGCCTGATGGCGGGCGGGGACCTGTCGCGCGCCGAGGCGGCAGCCGCCCTCTCCGAGGTGCTCGACGGGGGCGCCACGCCCGCCCAGCTGGCCGCCTTCCTCACCGCCCTGCGGATGAAGGGGGAGACGGTCGAGGAGATGACGGGGCTGGTCGAGGCGGTGCTGGCCCACGCCGAGCCGGTGGCCGTGGACGGTGCCGACGCCGTCGTCGACACCTGCGGGACGGGCGGCGACCGCAGCGGCTCGATCAACGTGTCGACCGTCACCGCCCTGGTGGTGGCGGGGGCCGGGGCCCGGGTGGTCAAGCACGGCAACCGGGCGGCGTCGTCGGCCACCGGGTCGGCCGACGTCCTGGAGGCGCTCGGGGTCCGCGTCGACCTGGGGGCCGACGGGGTGCTGCGCTGCCTGGAGGCGTCGGGCATGGCCTTCTGCTTCGCTCCCCGGTTCCACCCCGCCTTCCGCCACGCCGGTCCCACCCGCCGCGAGCTGGGCGTGCCCACCGTGTTCAACTTCCTCGGCCCCCTGGCCAACCCGGCCCGGCCCGGCCGCCAGGTCGTGGGGGTGGCCAGCCCCCCCATGGCCGAGCGCATGGCGCGGGTCCTGGCCGCCAACGGGGTCCGGCGGGCGATGGTGGTCTACGGCCACGACGGGCTGGACGAGCTGACCACCACCACCACCTCCACCGTGGTGGAGGTGGCCGACGGGGCGGTGGCGACCACCACGGTGGACCCGGCCGACCTGGGCCTGGCGCCGGCCACCGTGGGCGACCTGCGGGGCGGCGACGCCTCCGCCAACGCCGAGGCGGTGCGGCGGCTGCTGGACGGCGAGGGCGGGCCGCGGCGCGACGTCGTCCTGCTGAACTCGGCGGCCGCCGCGGTGGTCGCCGGCCTGGCCGCCGACCTGGCCGAGGGGCTCGAGGTGGCCGCCGCGTCGCTGGACGAGGGCCGGGCGGCGTCGGTGCTGGAGCGCCTGGTGGCGGCGTCGAACGCGGAGGCGCCCGTCGGCGCTTGACCGGCGGCCCCCGCGGGTAGGCAGCGGGGATGGCGTCGCCGCACCGCCCACAGCCCCCCACCGGCCCCTGGCGGGGCGACCAGCGAACGACGAGGATCGCCGGCGGCCGCTCCTTGCCGCCGAAGGCGGCCCCCCCGGCTGCCGGCCGGGAGGACAGGGCGGAGGCCGGCGGCTTCGCCGCCCGGCCGGAGCACGGCCGGCTCGGCTCGGAACCTCTGGCTGCGAGCCGATTCTCCTCACGGCCCCTCGCCGGCCTCCTCGTCGCCGCCCTGGCGGTGGCCGGCGCCTGCGGCGCCGGCGGCGAGGACGACGCCGGCCCCACCGACACCACCCCCAACCAGGGGACGGTGGCGGGCGGCGACGAGGGCGCCCCCACCCAGGGCGATCCCCGGGGGGCCAACACCGGTGCCGGCGGCGGCCAGGGCGGCGGCGCCGACACGGCGATCGACCCCGGCGGTGCGAACCGGTGACGGCCGAGGAGGAACGGGCCCCCGGGCGGATGCGCCGGCCCCACGACCGCGCCGACGCCGCCGGCGCCCCCGGGGCGAGCGGCCCCGGTGACCCGGCCTACGACGGCGAGGCCACCATCGGCGACGAGGGGGCCGCCGCCGGCCCCGAGTCGTTCGAGGACCCCTTCGGCCGCCCCGACGGATGACGCCGGGGGCCGGGCCGACGCCGCCGGCTCACGGAACGGCGACCGGCCGGCCCGCCCGCCGGCCCGGCTCGAAGCGGGGGAGGTCGGGGAGGGGCGTGGCCAGGCCGGCGTCGCAGCGGGCCAGGCGGATGCGCCCGGCGGACCGCTCCAGCCAGGAGGCGACGCAGAGGACCTCGTCGGCCAGGTGGCGGGGGAGGGGGCCGCCGGCCGCCGGGCCGTCGAGGCCCAGCGGCGCCGTGCCCGCCGGGCCCACGGGGCCCACCAGCAGGCCGCCGTCGAGCACGGCGGTGCCCTCGCCCTCCACCTCCAGGTGCACCCGGCCGGCGCCGCGCAGGGCGTCCAGCCGGCGCTGGCGGGCCAGGGCGGTCGCCAGGGCGGCGGCCCGCTCCCGGGCGGCGCCCGCCTCCTCGAACCGCCGCTCGGCGGCCAGCGATCGCATGCGCGCCTCCAGGGGGCCGAGCAGGCGGGCCGGGTCGGCGGTGAGGCCGCGCACCACCGTGTCGACGATCGACGGGTAGCGGGCGGCGTCGGCCCCGCCCGCGCACGGGCAGGCGGCCACCCCGAGCTGGGCCGGGGCGCAGGGGCCGGCCCGGGGCGTGCGCCCCGGCCGGGTCGTGCAGCGGCGCAGGTGGGTGGCCGACTGGACCGCCTCGACCACCAGCCGGGCGGTCCTCGCCGACGACAGCGGCCCCAGGTACAGGCACCCGTCGCCGGGACGGGGATCGCGCACCACCGACAGCCGGGGGAAGCGCTCGTCCAGCGTCAGCTTGACGTAGGTGTAGCGCTTCCAGTCCTTGCCCCGGCGGTTGAAGCGGGGCCGCAGGTCGGCGATGAGGCGGACCTCGAGCACCGACGCCTCCAGGTCGCCGCGGCACACCACGTGGTCGACGGCGGCCGTCTCCCGCAGGAGCTGGCCCACCTTGCGCCGGCCGTCGCCCGAGAAGTACGACCGCACCCGCCGCCGGAGGTCGACGGCCTTGCCCACGTAGAGCACCCGGCCGCCGGCGTCCCGGAACAGGTAGACGCCCGGGGCGCGGGGCAGGCCGGCCACCAGCCCCAGCTTCGCCACCATGGGGTGGCCCCGCACGGTGGGCAGCTCCAGCAGGTCGTCGAGGGCGAGGACGCCCAGCCGGCCGGCCCGCTCCAGCAGGCAGTGGAGGACCTCCCCGGTGGCCAGGGCGTCGTCCAGGGCCCGGTGGGTGGGCTGGTGGCCGACGCGCAGGTGCCGGGCCAGGGTGGACAACCGGCAGTTGGGCACCTCGTCGGCGACCAGGCGCCGGGCCAGCGCGCAGGTGTCGACCCACCGGTTGGCCAGCCGCTCCCGCCCGCCGGCGACGAGGGCGGCGTCGAGGAAGGCCAGGTCGAAGCGCACGTTGTGGCCGACGATCACCGCGTCGCCCACGAACTCCAGGAGCGACGGCAGCACGGCGTCGATCCGGGGGGCGTCGGCGACCATGGCCGTGGTGATCCCGGTCAGGTAGGTGATCTCGGGGGGGATCCCCTGCCCCGGGTCGACCAGGGTCTGGAACCGGCCCAGGCTCTCGCCCCCCCGCAGCTTGACGGCCCCCACCTCGGTGATGGCGGCCCGCCCCGGCGCGCAGCCGGTGGTCTCCAGGTCCACCACCACGAAGGTGACGTCGTACAGCGGGGTGCCCAGGTCGTCGAACGAGCGCTGCCGGGCGGCCACGGGCCGCCACCGTAGGCGAACGCGCGTTCGAGCGCAAGAACGTCCGTTCGGGGAGCCCGCCGCTACGCTGCCCCGGTGCCCGCCGCCACCCGCCGCTACCGCTGCAACGCCTGCGGGAACCTCACCCGCTTCGACGTCACCCTGACCCGCCGCTCCCGGCGGTTCCACCACTACACCGTGGGCGGCGAGCTGGCCGTGGAGGACGAGGAGGTGCTGTCCGAGGTGGTCGAGGAGGTGTCGTGCCGGTGGTGCGGGAGCGGCCGGGCCGTGGAGGAGCTGGTCGACCAGGAACTGGGGTGACGGCCACCGACCCCTCCGACGGGCTGCTCCGCCCCGCGCTCCAGCTGGCGGTGGACGTGGTCCGGGCCGGGGCGGCGACCGTCCCCCCGGTGGAGCCTCCCCGGGGGCTGCGGCCCTTCGTGCGCTTCGCCCGCCTGCCCGACTCCGCCCTGGGCGCCGTGCGGCGGGCCCTCGACGAGGACGCCGCCTTCCGCGCCCGGGTCGAGGCGCTGGCCGACGAGTCGGAGCTGGGCCGGGCGGCCTGGTTGTTCGTGGCCCGCCCGGGGGGATGGGAGGAGGAGCTGGTCGACCAGGAACTGGGGTGACGGCCACCGACCCCTCCGACGGGCTGCTCCGCCCCGCGCTCCAGCTGGCGGTGGAC
>JBKHXC010000499.1:0-1666 GCA_046566225.1 Acidimicrobiia bacterium | reverse complement strand
GGCGGGGTTCGTCCACCAGGGCCAGTTCCGGGCCCCGGGCGGGAACTCCTACCAGGCCGCCATCATCCGCGACGCCGGCGGCGACTACGTGTGGAGCGACAACGGCGACACCACCAGCCTCCAGCTCGACATCGAGGAGCAGGTGGTGCGCGCCAACGACGCCCGGTTCTGGCTGAGCACCGAGCTCAACGACTGGAAGACCCTCGACGACGTGATCGCGGTGGACGCCCGCCTGGCCGGCTTCGCCGCCGTGAAGGAGGGCCAGGTCTGGGTGAACCGCCTGCGGGTGAACGAGGGGGGCGGCAACGAGTTCTGGGAGCGGGCCCCTGCCTACCCCCACCTGTGGCTGGCCGACCTGGTGAAGATCCTGCACCCTGACCTCCTCCCCGACCCCACCCTGGAGTGGCACCTGCGGGTGCCCGCCCGGCGGTGACGGCGTCGCTCCGGGGGGCGGTGCCGGCCGCCCGGCCGGCGGGGAGGGGGCCGGCCTCCGCACCCGCCTCCGCCGCGGCCCCCGCCCGGGGCCCGTCGGTGCTGGCCGGCCTCGGGGCGCTGCTGGGGGCGACGTTCCTCCTGTCCCTCGCCCTGGGGTCGGTGTGGATCCCGGTGGGCGAGGTGGTGGCGGCGCTGGCCGGCTCGGCGCCGGAAGGCTCCGCCACGCTGGTCGTCGTGCGCGACATCCGCCTCCCGCGCGCCCTGACGGCGCTGGCGGCCGGGGCGGCCCTGGGGACGGCCGGCCTCCAGATGCAGACGCTGTTCCGCAACCCCCTGGCCGACCCCTTCGTGCTCGGGATCTCCTCGGGCGCCAGCCTGGGGGTCGCCCTGGTGATCCTGGCCGGGGGCGGCGCCTCGGCCGGCGCCTTCGCCGGCCACGTCAGCGCCCTGGGGGACATGTCGCTGGCCGCCGCCGCCATCGCCGGGGCGATGGCCGTGCTGGCGGTCGTGCTCGCGGTGTCGGCCCGGCTGGCCAGCCCGGTCACCATCCTCGTCGTCGGCCTCATGTGCGGCTACGCCATCTCCGCCCTGGTCACCGTGCTGGTCGCCCGGGCCGACGCCCCCCAGCTCCAGCGCTTCATCGCCTGGGGGCTGGGGTCGTTCTCGGGGGTGACGTGGGCCCGCCTCGGGGTGTTCCTGCCCGTGGTGGGCGCGGGGCTGGCCCTCGCCGCCGCGTCGACCAAGCAGCTCAACGCCCTGCTGCTCGGCGAGCGCTACGCCCGGTCGATGGGCCTGGCCGTGCGCCGGACCCGGGTGCTGGCCATGGTCGGGGCCTCGGTCCTCGGGGGCGCGGTGACGGCGTTCTGCGGCCCCGTCGCCTTCGTGGGCATCGCCGTCCCCCACCTGTGCCGGGCGCTGCTCGGCACGTCCGACCACCGCCTCCTGGCCCCGGCCGTGGTCCTGGCCGGCGGGAGCGTGGCGCTGATCGCCCAGATCGCGTCGCTGATGCCGGGCCGGGCCGGGGTCCTGCCCCTCAACGCGGTGACGGCGCTGCTCGGCGCCCCCGTCGTCATCGCCATCCTGCTGCGCGACCGGCGGGGGGCGTTCACCGGGTGACGGCCGCCACCACCGCCACCGCCCGGAGCGCCGCGCCGGGGGTGCCACCGGCCCTGCGGTCCGCCGGCCTCGACGTCGGGTACGGCAGGGGGAGCCGGGCCACGGCCGTGCTGCG
>JBKHXC010000498.1:0-7015 GCA_046566225.1 Acidimicrobiia bacterium | reverse complement strand
TCCCAGGAGCTCAAGCGCCGACAGCTGGTGGGGGCCAAGCGCCGGGCGACCGCCCTGCTCGGCGCGGTGGGCGCGGTGTTCGTCGCCTCGACGGCGGCCGGGGGCGACGGCGGGTGGGTCGAGTGGGTGCGGGCCGGCTCGGAGGCCGGGCTCGTGGGCGGGCTGGCCGACTGGTTCGCCGTCACCGCCCTGTTCCGCCACCCGCTCGGGGTGCCGGTGCCCCACACCGCCATCGTGCGGGAGCGCAAGGACCAGTTCGGCGCCACCCTCGGCGCCTTCGTGCAGGAGAGCTTCCTCACCCCCGACTCGGTGGCCGAGCGCCTGCGGGCCGCCCGGGTGGCCCGCAGGGCGGTCGACTGGCTGGCCGAGCCGGCCAACGCCGAGCGGGTCGCCGGCCACGTGGCGGACGCCGTGGCGGCGGTGGCCGACCTGGTGGACGACGAGGAGGTCCACCGCCTGCTGGAGGACGTGGTGCGGGACCGGGCCGGGCCGGTGGCGCTCGCCCCCCTGGCCGGCCGGGCGCTGCGGTTCGCCACCACCGAGGGGCGCCACGACGAGGTGCTGGGCACCGCCGCCGCCGGCCTGGAGCGGTGGTTGGACGAGCACCGCGGCGAGCTGGCCGCGCGCTTCGGGCGGCGCTCGCCCTGGTGGCTGCCGGGCGCCGTCGAGCACCGCATCTTCGAGCGGCTCCTCGACGGGACCCGGGCCGTCCTGCGGGAGGTGGCCGACGACCCCGACCACGAGCTGCGCCGGCGGCTCGACGACCGCCTGGCCGGCCTGGCCGACGAGCTGGAGACGTCGCCCGCGCTGCGGCAGCGCGGCGAGCGGCTCAAGGCCGAGCTGCTGGACCAGCCCGAGCTGCGGGAATGGCTGGCGTCGCTGTGGGCGGCGGCCAAGCCCGAGCTGCGGGCCCAGGCCGGCGACCCCCGCTCCCCGCTGCGCCTGCGCCTGGAGGCCGTGCTCGGAGCGGCCGCCCGGCGCCTGGGCCACGACCCGGCGCTGGTCGACCGGGCCCAGGAGGGGGTGGAGACCGCCGCCCGCTACGTGGTCCGCCACTTCTCCGGGGAGATCACCCACCTCGTCGGCGGGACCATCGCCCGCTGGGACGGCGAGGAGACCGCGTGGCGCCTGGAGCTGCTCCTCGGCCCCGACCTCCAGTACATCCGCATCAACGGCACGGTGGTGGGCGCCGCGGCCGGACTCGGCCTCCACGCCCTGGGGCGGGCCCTGGGCTGAGGCGGGCGCCGCCGGTCGCGCCGGTAGCCTTGGGCGGATGCCCGCCGACGACGTGGTGCTCCTCGACGGCGTGCGGCGCTCCTTCGGCGGGGTGGTCGCCCTCGACGGGCTGTCGCTGCGGGTGCCGCAGGGGACGGTCACCGTGCTCCTCGGCCCGAACGGCGCGGGCAAGACGACGGCGGTGCGGATGATCACCGGGGCCCTGCCGCCCGAGGACGGCCGCGTCCGCGTCTTCGGCCTCGACCCCGGCACCGACGGCGAGGAGGTGCGCAGGCGCTGCGGCGTGGTGTCGGCCAAGTCGGCCCTCTACGACCGGCTGTCGGGCTACGACAACCTGCGGTACGCGGCCGACCTGTACGGGCTGGGCCGGTCCGCCCCCATCGAGGCGAGCGCCGCCCGCTTCGGCATCGACGCCGCCCTGCCCCTGCGGGTGGCCGGCTACTCGACGGGCATGAAGACCCGCCTGGCGCTGGCCCGGGCCGTCCTCCACGACCCCGCCCTCCTCCTGCTCGACGAGCCCACGTCGGGCCTCGACCCCGAGTCCTCCCACGCCGTGCTGCGCCTCATCGACGAGATGGCCGCCGGCGGCAAGACGGTGGTCATGTGCACCCACCTGCTGCTGGAGGCCGAGGGCCTGGCCGACCAGGTCGTGATGATGGAGGCGGGCCGGGACCTGGTGTCGGGCACGCCGGCCGAGCTGGTCGCCCGCTACTGGCCCCATCCCACCGTCGCCGTCGACGCCGAGGACCGGGAGGCGCTCGACCGCATCGTGGGCGCCGAGGGGGTGCTCGGCTACCAGCGCAACGGGTCGGGGGCGGTGATCACCGTGGACGACCTGGCCCGGGTGCCCGACCTGGTGGCCGCCCTGGTCGCCGCCGGCGCACGCCTGCGCCGGGTGGCGCCCCACGAGCCCACCCTGGAGGAGCTCTACTTCGCCGCCCGCCGCCGCTCCGGCGACAACCCATGAGTTGGGCGCGGCTGGCCACGGTGGCCCGCACCGACCTGCGCCAGCTCCGGCAGAGCCCCGACTTCTGGGTGCCCATGGTGATCCTGGCGGCGTTCTTCTTCGTGGTGGCGCCCGCCGTGCTGCTCTCGCTCATCACCGCCGCCGAGGGCTCGCCCGCCGTGCAGCGGGTGGCCACCGCCGTCGACGTCCTGCCGTCGCGGGCGCGGGCGGCGGTGGAGGGCCAGACCGCCTCCGCCGCCGGCCAGACGTCGTTCGCCCTGGCCGTCTACCTCTTCGCCCCGCTGGCCGTCATCGTGCCCATGACGATCTCCACCGCCGTCGGGGCCAACACCCTGGTCGGCGAGCGGGAGCGTGGCACCGGCGAGTTCCTGGCCCACTCGCCGGCCACCGACCGGGAGATCTACCTCGGCAAGCTGGTCGCCAGCCTGGTGCCGGGCTACCTCACCACCATGGTCGGCTTCGCCGTCTACTCGCTGATCGTCAACCTCATCGTCGGCCCCCGGGTGGGCGGCTGGTTCTTCCCCACCGCCGAGTGGTGGGTGCTCATGGTCTGGGTGGTGCCGCCGTTCCTGGCCCTCACCCTGTCGGTGGTGCTGCGCCTGTCGGCCCGGGTGAAGAGCTCGGCCGCCGCCCAGCAGGCCTCCGGGCTGGTCACGCTGCCGCTCATCATGCTGTCCTACGCCCAGTCGAGCGGCTTCGTGTTCGGCACCACGGCGTCGGGCGTCGCCATCGGCGTGGTCGTGTGGGCGGTGGCCCTGGCCGGCCTGGCCCGGGGCGCCCGGGCCGTCACCCGGCCCCGGCTGCTGGGGGTCGACGGCCGGATGTGAGCGCCGCCGCGTCAGCCGGCCAGCCCGGCCCGGGGGTCGGCGTCGCCCAGGGCGGCGGCCAGCGCCTCGACGGCCCGGCGCTGCTCGGGCGACAGGCGGGGCGGGACGGCCACCTCCACGGTCACCAGCAGGTCACCCCCGCCCGGGACGCCCCGGCCCCGGACCCGGAAGGTGCGTCCCGAGGGCGTGCCCGCCGGGATGCGCAGGGTGACGGGGTCGTCGAGGGTGGGCACGGTGACCTCGGCGCCCAGGGCGGCCTCCGGGAACGTCACCGGAACGATCACGGTGAGGTCGCGGCCCTGGCGCCCGAAGAGGCGGTGGGGGGCGACCCGCACCCGCAGCAGGAGGTCGCCGGCCGGGCCCCCGTTGCGGCCCGGCTCTCCCAGCCCGGGCAGGCGGACGGTCCCGCCGTCGTCGACCCCGGCCGGCACGCGGGCCCGCACCGTGCGGGCCGGCCGGCCCCCCTCGCCGGCCAGCGTCACCGCCCTGGTGGTGCCCCGCACCGCCTCCTCGAAGTCGAGCTCGAGCTCGGAGGCCAGGTCGCGGCCCCGGCGGGGACGGGCGCGGTGCGACCCGCCGCCGGCGAGCACGTCGCCCAGCAGGTCGCCGAGGCCGAAGCCGGCGAAGCCGAAGCCGTCGAGGTCGCCCTCGTCGACCCGGAAGCCGAAGCCGCCCGGCCCACCGGCCGGGCCCCCGGGCCCCGCGCCCACGCCCGTGGCGCCCAGCCGGCGGGCCTCGTCGTACTCCCTCCGGCGGTCGGGGTCGCCCAGGACGTCGTAGGCGGCGGTGACCTCCTTGAACCGCTCCTCGGCCGCCGCGTCGCCCGGGTTGGCGTCGGGATGGAGCCGGCGGGCCAGCTTGCGGTAGGCGCGGTTCAGGTCCTTGTCGCTCGCCGTCTCGGGCACCCCGAGCACGTCGTAGTAGTCCTTCTCGAGCCATTCCGCCCGGACCGCCATGGGCGACGTCCTCCTCTCGAACCTGAGTCGGTCATTGTCAACATGGGCGGGAGGGCGGCCATTCCGCGTCGGCTTACTCCAGGCCGTGCTCCACGGCGTAGCGGATCAGCTCCTGCCTGCGGCTGAGGCGCAGCTTGCCCAGGATGTTGCGGACGTGGTTCTCCACCGTCTTCTCGGCGATGAAGAGCCTGGCCCCCACCTCCCGGTAGGTGTGGCCGCGGGCGACGAGGACCAGGACCTCGCGCTCGCGCTCGGACAGCGGGTTGGTGCCGGTGGCGGCGCGGGCCATGCGGCGGAACTCGCCCAGCACCAGGGCGGCCAGGGCGGGGGAGAAGACCGGCTCCCCCGACGCCGCCCTCAGCAGGGCGGCCCGCAGCTCGGGGCCGGGTGTCGACTTGACCAGGTACCCCACCGCGCCGGCGGCGACGGCGTCGAGCAGGTCGCGCTCGCGCTCGGAGACGGTGAGCATCACGATGCGGGCCGCCTCCCCGCAGGCCCGGACCACCTTGAGCCCGCCGCCGCCCGGCATGTTGAGGTCGCACACCACCAGGTCGGGGGCGGTGGCCCGGACGACCGCGATGGCCTCGTCGGCCGACCCCGCCTCGCCCACCACGCGGAAGCCGTCGCCCAGGTCGCTCCGGACGCCGTCGCGCCAGATGGGGTGGTCGTCGGCCAGCACCACCGTGATCACGGCAGCCACAGTCTCACCTCGGCGCCGCTCCCGGGCGCGCTCGACACCTCCACCCGCCCGCCGGCCTCCTCGATGCGGGCCCGCACCGAGCGCCCCAGCCCCTCCCCGGGGGGCGTCGACGCCGGGTCGAAGCCGGCCCCGTCGTCCTTGACCGAGCACGACACGCCGTCCTCGTCGTCCACGAACACCACCACCCGGCGGGCGCCGCCGTGCTTGCCGGCGTTGGTCAGCGCCTCGCCCACCGCCCCGGCCAGGGCGGCCACCGACGACGGTGGCAGGGCCACCTCGGCGGGCACCAGCACCTCCACCCGCCCGCCGAAGGCGTCCTCGAAGCGGGCGGCGGCCGCCCGCAGGGCGGCGCCCAGGTCGGTGGCGGCCGGCTTGGACCCGAACAGGAACTCCCGCAGCTCGCGCTCCTGCTCCCGGGCCAGCCGGGACAGGGCGGGGTCGCCGGCCCGCCGCTCGACCACGGCCAGGGTCTGGAGCACGCCGTCGTGGAGGGTGCGGGCCACCTCCTCGCGCGCCCGGGCCACCCCCACCTCCTCGCGGGCGCGCACCAGCAGCCGGTACACCAGCCCCGCCACCCCCCCGGCCAGGGCGTAGAAGACGGCGGTGTTGAGCAGCGACAGCACGGCGGTGCTCGGGTAGGCGGCCACCTCGTTGAGCACGGTGGAGAGCACCCGGGCGGCGCCCATGGCACCGCCGGCGGCCACGCCGGCGCCGGGCCCGAAGGCCACCGCGGCGGACAGGATGCCCACCAGCGGCCACACCGAGCCGATGGACTGGCCGGCCGAGAAGGCCGAGCCGGGGGAGCGCGCCAGGCCGTCGAGGGCGACGAGGGCCAGGCCCACGGCCAGCTCGGCCGCCACCGGCCCCGGCCGCAGGAGGCGGCGGGGATCGGCCCGCCACAGGGCGGTGCCGGTGGCGGTGACGGCCAGGGCGGCCCCGGCCAGGGCGACGGCCAGGGCGGGGCGGGCCAGCTCGGCCCGGGTCACGGCCAGCACCACCGCCATCCACCCCCACGCCACCCAGCGGAACACGGCGAGGCCCAGCAGGACGGAGCGCTCCACCGGGCCAAGGTAAGTGCCCGACGGCGGCTCCGGCCCGACCGGCGGGCCACGCCCGGGCACGGCGCCTCCGCGCCGGGACGGCCGGGGCCCGCTCAGCCGCCGGCCGCCTCCCGGCCGCCGCCGGCCACCCGCTCCAGGGCGGCCCGCACGGCGTCGACCTCGCCGGGGCGGAGGTGGCGGGCGAAGTGCTCGTCGATGCCCCGCAGGTGGACGGGGCGGGCCTGCCCGAGGCGCTCGGCGCCGGCCGGCGTGAGGGCGGCGAAGGCGCCCCGGCGGTCGGTGGGGCACGCCTGGCGCTCGATGAGGCCGGCGGCGACCATGCGGTCCACCAGGCGGGTGATGCCGCTGCGGCTGAGCAGCAGCCGGGACGCCAGGTCGCTCAGCCGGAGCCGGTCGTCGGCCGCCTGGCCCAGGTGCCAGAGGACCTCGTACCAGGTGAGGGGCAGGTCCTGCTCGGCCTGCAGCTCGTGGTCGAGGCGGTCCACCACGGTGGCGTGGGCCCGCAGGAAGGCTCGCCAGGCGGCCAGCTGCGCCTCCGGCGGGGTGGTTCCCACGCCGACCATGCTAGCGACGGCAACACGTTGCCCCGTCAACTGTCGAACGCCCGCGACGATCGGGCCGGCGCCGCCCCGCCCGGCGCCCGACGATCAGCCGCCGTCGGCCCGGGGGGCGGTGAGGGGCTGGTCCTCCAGCTCGTCGAGGGCGACCGCCACCAGCACGGCGGTCACCGCCAGGGCCGCCACCACCGCCACCGCGCCCACCCGCCGGTGGACCTCCGAGCGCTCCACGTCCATCACGACGGTGCCGGCCGCCCGGTCGTGGAGGCCCCGGCGGCGCTCGTCGACCAGGAGCCACCCGTACACGGTCAGCACCCAGAAGGCGCCGACGGCGGCCGTGCCGAGCGCCACGTCGACCACCAGCCCGGCCAGCGGCACGATGGTCCGGGTCGACGCCTGCCACAGGGTGGGCAGGGCGCCCGTGCCGGCGTCGACCACGCGGGTGCCGAGGGCCATCTTGCCCAGCGTCTGGCCCCGCAGGACGGTGAGCCCGACGACGTAGGCCAGGTAGGCGGCGGTGCTGAGGGTGGCCGCCACCGTCGTGTCGAGACCGGCCAGCCCCAGGGCGGCGAGCTGGAACGCGGCGCCGTCCACCAGGGCCCCGCCCAGCCGCTGGGACGGCGCCGCCGGCGGCCCGGCGGGCGGCGCCGGCGCCGGGCCGGCTCGGCTCACCCGGTCCGGGCGCCGGCCGCGCCGGCCCGCCCGGTCGCC
>JBKHXC010000497.1:0-8882 GCA_046566225.1 Acidimicrobiia bacterium | reverse complement strand
CGTCCGAGGAGCCGGAGCCGGGCGGCGGCTGGACGGCGTCCACCGACCCCCGGCTCGGCTGGCGCTTCGAGCACCCCGCCGCCTGGACGGTCCAGCGCTACTCGCTGCGGTGCCGCATCGGCGCCTCGGGCACGGTCGTCACCAACCTCGGCCGCCCGCTCCACTTCCAACTTTCGGCCCGGGGCTGCACCACGAGCTGGGACCTGGCCGACGCCCCCGGCGACTTCGTGGCGGTGGCCCTGGGGCACCTCGCCGGTGGCCGGGCCTTCCTCCCCGGCGAAGGTCCCGACACGACCTTTCCCCTGTCGCTGCCCGGCCTGGCCTCGGCACCTGGGCGAACGGGCCTCGGCGGGCAGGCGACCATGTCGGTCCCCGTCACCGTCATACCGGTGACGCTCGGCGGCGACAGCCGCTACTCGGTACGGGTGTGGTTCGGCCCCGACGCCACCGCCGCCGACCGCCGGGCCGCCGCCCGGCTGGTGGGCTCGATCCGCCCGGGCGGCCCCGCGCGAACGGCGCCGGTGGAGCCCGCGCTGGTCGCAGCCCACGTTCCCGAGGGCTTCCGGCTGGCGGAGGACATCGAGGTGCAGGGCCGTGACCCGGGCGACGGCGTGCGCATCCTGACGTGGGTCGGGGGCGAGGGCGACCCGCCGACGTCGTTCCAGGTTCGCCGCCGGGTGGGCACCCCCCCGGACCCGGCGGCTGTGCTGCGCTCCGAGCCGGGCGCCGAGGCGGCGACGGTCCAGGGCCGCCAGGCCGTCCTCGTCCGCCACGGCGGAGGCCTCACGCTGTCGTGGGCCCCGCACCCCGACGTGACCCTGTCGGTGTCGAGCGCCGACGTGGGGGAAGCCGACCTCCGCGGCGTGGCCGAGGGACTGAGGTACCGACCGGAGCTCGACGACCTGGGCCGGCCCGCCAGCTCTCGCGGGTCGCCCCCCTGAGCGCATTGCATGACCATGCGGTGTGCCGTATGATCACGCGATGGCTTCGGTGGGCATCTTCGGCGCCTCGGGCTACACCGGCGCCGAGCTGCTGCGCCTGTGCGCCGGCCACCCCGACCTGACCGTGGCCCTGGCCACCGGCGACCGCACGGCGGGGACGCCGATCGCCGCGCTCTATCCGAGCCTGGGCGCCGCCTACCCCGGCCTGGTGCTGGCCGACCCGGACCCGGCCGGCGCCGACGGCCTCGACCTGGTGTTCCTGGCCCTGCCCCACGGCGCCTCCCAGTCGCTGGTCCCCGACCTGCGCAAGCGGGTGGGCGCCATCGTGGACCTGGCCGCCGACTTCCGCCTGCGGGACCCGGCCCTGTACCCCACCTGGTACGGCGGCCCGCACACGGCGCCCGAGCTGCTGGGCCAGTTCGCCTTCGGCATCCCCGAGCTGTTCCGCCCCGAGCTGGCCGGGGCCCGGCTGGTGGCGGCCGCCGGCTGCTACGTCACCGCCGCCGCCCTGGCCCTGGCCCCCCTGGTGCGGGCCGGGGCCGTCGAGGCCGACGGCGTGATCGTGGACGCCGCCAGCGGCGTCTCGGGGGCCGGCCGCGTCCCCAAGGCCACCAGCCACTTCGCCGCCGTGGACGGGGACTTCGTGGCCTACGGGCTGCTGGACCACCGCCACACGCCCGAGATCGAGCAGGCCACCGGGGCCACCGTGCTGTTCACCCCCCACCTGGCCCCCATGACCCGGGGCATCCTGGCCACCTGCTACGCCCGGCCGGCGTCGCCCGCCGACCCCCTGGAGGTCCTGGCCGACTTCTACGCCGGCGAGCCGTTCGTCACCGTCGGCCCCGACTCGCCGTCGACCAAGGCGACGGCGGGGTCGAACCGGGCCCTGCTCACCGCCCGCCGCGACCCCCGCACCGGGTGGGTGGTGGTCCTGTGCGCCCTCGACAACCTGGTCAAGGGAGCGTCGGGCCAGGCCGTCCAGTGCGCCAACCTGGCCCTGGGCCTGCCCGAGGCGACCGGCCTGCCCCTCACCGGCCTCTACCCGTGAGCGTCACCGCGCCCGGCGGGTTCGTCGCCAACGGCACCGCCTGCGGCATCAAGGGCGGGGGCCGTCCCGACCTGGCCCTGGTGGCCACCGCCGGGGGCCGCCCGGTGCCGGCGGCCGCCGTGTTCACCGCCAACCTGGCCACCGCCGCCCCGGTGCGGGTGAGCCGCCGTCACCTGGCCGCCACCGGCGGGCGGGCGGCCGCCGTGGTGCTCAACAGCGGCAACGCCAACGCCGCCACCGGGGCCGCCGGCGTGGAGGTGGCCGAGCGCACCTGCGCGCTGGTGGCCGCCGCCCTGGGCTGCGCGCCGGAGGAGGTCCTGGTGTGCTCGACGGGCCTCATCGGCATCCCCCTGCCCCTGGAACCCATCGCCGCCGGGGTGGGGGGGCTGGTGGCGGGGCTGGAGGCGGGCGAGGGCGGCACCCGGGCGGCCGAGGCCATCCTCACCACCGACACCCGCCGCAAGGAGGTGGTGGTCGGCGGCGACGGCTGGAGGGTGGCCGGCATGGCCAAGGGGGCGGCCATGCTCGCCCCCCGCATGGCGACCATGCTTGCCGTGCTGACCACCGACGCCGCCGTCGAGCCCGGCCCCCTGTCCGACGCCCTGGCCGCCGCCACCGCCGCCACCTTCAACCGGGTGACCGTCGACGGGGCCACGTCCACCAACGACACGGTGGTCGTGCTGGCGGGCGGGGCGGCCGGCCCGCCCGACCCGGCCGGCTTCGCCGCCGCCCTCACCGAGGCGTGCGCCGGCCTGGCCCTCCAGATGGCGGCCGACGCCGAGGGGGCCACCAAGCTGGTCCGGGTGCGGGTCGCCGGCGCCCGCGCCGGCGCCGCGGCGGCGGCCGCCGCCCGCAAGGTGGCGGAGAGCCTGCTGGTGAAGTGCTCCCTCTACGGGTGCGACCCGTACTGGGGGCGGGTGGTCAGCGAGCTGGGCTCGGCCGGCGTGGGCTTCGACCCCGACCGGGTGTCGGTGGCCTACGGCGGGGTGACGGTGTGCCGGGGCGGCGTGTCCTGCGACCACGACGCCGCCGCCCTGGCCGACCACATGGCGGGGCGGGAGGTCGTCCTGGCCGCCGACCTGGGCCTGGGAGCGGGCGAGGCCGAGGTCGTCACCGCCGACCTCACCCACGCCTACGTCGACGAGAACATGACCACCTCGTGACCCCCCGGGACAAGGCCGCCGTGCTGGCCGAGGCCCTGCCGTACATCCGGCGGTTCTGGGGCAAGGTCGTGGTCGTCAAGTACGGCGGCAACGCCATCGGCGACGCCGCCGCCCTGGCCGGCTTCGCCTCCGACGTCGCCCTCATGCGCTCGGTGGGCATGCGCACCGTGGTGGTCCACGGGGGCGGGCCCCAGATCGGCGACCTCATGAGCCGCCTGGGCAAGGTGCCCGAGTTCCGGGAGGGGCTGCGGGTCACCGACGCCGACACCCTCGACATCGCCCGCATGGTCCTGGTGGGCAAGGTCAACCGGGACATCGTCTCGGCCGTCAACGTGCACGGCCCCCTCGCCGTCGGCCTGTCCGGGGAGGACGCCGGCCTCATCACCGCCGCCGCCCGCTCGCCCGAGCTGGGCTTCGTGGGCGACGTGGCCGCCGTCAACCCGTCGATCGTCCAGCGCCTGCTGGCCGAGGACCTCATCCCCGTGATCGCCACCATCGGCGCCGGCCCCGACGGCCAGGCCTACAACATCAACGCCGACACGGCCGCCGGCGCGGTGGCCGCCGCCCTGGGGGCCGAGAAGCTCGTCTACCTCACCGACGTCGAGGGGCTGCGCGAGGACCCGGCCGACCCCTCGACCCTCCTCAGCGCGGTGTCCACCGTCGACCTGGAGCGCCTGGTTGCCGGCGGGTCGGTGGTGGCCGGCATGGTCCCCAAGGTGCGCTCGTGCATCGCCGCCGTGCGGGGCGGGGTGGGCCACGCCCACATCCTCGACGGCCGCCTCCCCCACGCCCTCCTCCTGGAGTTCTTCACCCACGAGGGCATCGGCACCATGGTGTCGCCGTGACCGCGTCGCCGTCGCAAGCAGAGCTTGCTCGGCGAGCCGATGGTGCTCCGGCCCGGCGGCGGAGCCGCCGGCCTCCGCCCGGTCCTCCCGGCCGGCAGCCGGGGGGGCCGCCTGCGGCGGCAGGGACCGGCCGCCGGCGGTCAACCCCCCGCCCCGGAGCCTCGGCCTCGTGACGGGCCCGCTGATGCCGACCTACCCGCCGCCGGCGGTGACCTTCGTGCGCGGCGAGGGTGCGGTGCTGTGGGACGACCGGGGGCGGCGCTACCTGGACTTCCTGGCCGGCCTCGGGGTCACCTCGCTGGGCCACGCCCACCCGGCGGTGGCCGACGCCGTCGCCGCCCAGGCCCGCACCCTCCTGCACGTCTCCAACCTGTTCGGCACCACCGTGGGCCCCGAGGTGGCGGCCACCCTGGACCGCCTCGTCGGCGGCCCGGCGGGCCGGGTCTTCTTCGCCAACTCCGGGGCCGAGGCCAACGAGTGCGCCCTGAAGCTGGCCCGCCGGTGGGGCGGGCGGGGCCGCCACGTGGTGGTGAGCGCCTACGGGTCCTTCCACGGCCGCACCCTGGCCACCCTCCACGCCACCGGCCAGCCCCAGCGGCACGAGGCGTTCCAGCCCCTCCCCGAGGGGTTCCGCCACGTGGCCTGGTCCGACCTGGCCGCCCTGGAGGCGGCCCTCGCCCCCGACGTGGCCGCCGTGCTCCTGGAGTGCGTCCAGGGCGAGGGCGGCGTGCAGGTCCCCGACGACGCCTACCTGCCCGGCGTGCGCCGTCTGTGCGACGAGCGGGGCGTGCTGCTGATGGTCGACGAGGTGCAGACCGGCCTGGGCCGGACCGGGCGGTGGTTCGCGTTCCAGCACGCCGGCATCGACCCCGACGTGGTGACCGTGGCCAAGGCCCTGGGCAACGGCGTGCCCATCGGCGCCTGCTGGGCCCGGGCCGAGGTGGCCGACGCCTTCCGCCCCGGCGACCACGCCACCACCTTCGGCGGCCAGCCCCTGGCCGCCTCCGCCGCCCGCGCCGTGCTGGCCGAGATGGAGCGCCTCGACGCCCCCGCCCTGGCGGCGGCGGCCGGCCAGCGCCTGGCCAAGGCGCTGGAGTCCCTGCCCGGGGTGGCGTCCGTGCGGGGCCGGGGCCTGCTGCTGGCCGCCGAGCTGGCCCGGCCGGGCACCGCCGGCGACGTCGCCGCCCGGGCCCTGGCCGCCGGCCTGGTCGTCAACGCCGTCACCCCCTCGGCCCTGCGCCTGGAGCCGTCGCTCCTCGTCACCGACGACGAGGTCGACGAGGCCGTCGCCATCCTGGCCGGGGTCCTGTCGTGAACGGCCCCCGCGAGATCGGGGGGCGGCCGCCGGTGACCGCCGCCTCCCCTCCCCGCCACCTCCTGGAGGTCGACGACCTCACCGCCGGCGAGCTGGCCGCCGTCCTCGACCTGGCCGAGCGGCCCGACCCGCCCCCGGTCCTGGCCGGGCGGGGCGTGGCCCTGCTGTTCGAGAAGCCGTCCCTGCGCACCCGCAACGCCACCGAGATGGCCGTGGTCCAGCTCGGCGGCCACCCGGTGTCGCTGCGGGCCGAGGAGGTGGACGTGGACGTGCGGGAGCCGGCGGCCGACGCCGCCCGCGTCCTCGGCCGCTACCACGCCGCCATCGGCGCCCGGGTGTTCGAGCACGCCAAGCTGTCCCGCATGGCCGAGGCGGCGACCGTCCCCGTGGTGAACCTGCTCTCCGACGACAGCCACCCGTGCCAGGCCCTGGCCGACCTGCTCACCCTGCGCCAGCGGTGGGGCGCCCTCGACGGCCGCCGGGTGGCCTACGTGGGGGACGGCAACAACGTGTGCCGCTCGCTCGTGCTGGCCGCCGCCCTGGCCGGCGTGGAGGCGAGGGTGGCGGCGCCCCCCGGCTTCGCGCTGCCGGCCGCCACCGTGGAGCAGGCCCGGGCCCTGGGCGGCACGGTGGTCGTGGCCGCCACCCCCGAGGAGGCGGTGGCCGGCGCCGACGCCGTGTACACCGACGTGTGGGCGTCGATGGGCCAGGAGGGCGAGGCCGAGCGCCGCCGCCGGGCCTTCGCCGGCTACACCGTGGACGAGCGGCTCATGGCCGGGGCCGCCGCCGGGGCGCTGTTCCTGCACTGCCTGCCCGCCCACCGGGGCGAGGAGGTGAGCGCCGGCGTGCTCGACGGGCCGGCCAGCGTGGTGTGGCAGCAGGCCGAGAACCGCATGCACGCCATGCGCGGCCTGCTGCTCCTCCTGCTGGGGGCCGGGCCGTGACCACCCCCAAGCGCCAGCGCCAGCACCGGGTGGCGGGGCTGCTGGAGCGCCACGCCGTCACCAGCCAGGCCCAGCTCGTCGAGCTGCTGGCCGCCGACGGCCTGAGCGCCACCCAGGCCACCGTGTCGCGCGACCTGGAGGAGCTGGGCGCGGTGAAGGTGCGGGTGCCGGGCGGGGAGACCGTCTACGCCATCCCCGAGATGGCCAAGGACCGCCTGGCCCCCGAGGACCACCTCCAGCGGGTGCTGGGCGACTGGGTGGGCGACGTGGCGTCGTCGGCCAACATCGTCGTGCTGCGCACGCCCCCGGGGTCGGCCCACGTGGTGGGCTCGGCCCTCGACCGGGCGGGGCTGGAGGAGATCGTCGGCACGGTGGCCGGCGACGACACCGTGATCGTGGTGGCCGCCGAGACGGTGGGCGGCGCCGAGCTGGCGAGGCGGCTTTCCGCCCTCGCCGGACTGGACCAGGGAAGAGAGCGCACATGAGCAAGCGGGTCGTGCTGGCGTACAGCGGCGGGCTGGACACCTCGGTCGCCGTGCGGTGGATGGGCGAGGAGATGGGCCTGGAGGTGATCGCCCTGGCCGCCGACGTCGGCCAGGGCGGGGACTTCGAGGAGATCCGGGCGCGGGCCATGGCCGCCGGCGCGGTCGACGCCATCGTGGTGGACTGCCGGGAGGAGTACGCCCGGGACTTCGTCGCCCCCGCCCTGCGGGCCAACGCCCGCTACGAGGGCAAGTACCCCCTCGTGTCGTCGCTGTCGCGCCCGCTGATCGTCAAGCACCTGGTGGCCGCCGCCCGGGAGCACGGCGCCACCGGCATCGCCCATGGCTGCACGGGCAAGGGCAACGACCAGGTGCGCTTCGAGGTCAGCACCCGGGCCCTGGCCCCCGACCTCGACATCGTCGCCCCCGTGCGGGACTGGGGCCTGACCCGGGAGCAGTCCATCGAGTACGCCGCCCGCTTCGGCATCCCCGTCACCGTCACCAAGTCCAGCCCGTACTCCATCGACCAGAACCTGTGGGGGCGGACCATCGAGTGCGGGATCCTGGAGGACCCCTGGGAGCAGCCGCCCGAGGAGGTCTACGAGCTGACGACGCCCACCGCCACCGAGGCGACCGAGCTGACCATCGGCTTCGTCGAGGGGGTGCCCACCACCCTGGACGGCAGGGACCTGGCCCTCCACGAGCTCATCGACGAGGTCACCCGGGTGGTGGGGTCCTACGGCTGGGGGCGGATCGACATGGTCGAGAACCGCCGGGTCGGGATCAAGAGCCGCGAGGTCTACGAGTGCCCGGGGGCCCTGGCCCTGCTCATGGCCCACGCCGACCTGGAGGACCTGACCCTCGAGCGCGACCTGGCCCACGAGAAGGCCCGCCTGGAGCCGCGCTACGCCGAGCTGGTCTACGACGGGCTGTGGTTCTCGCCCCTCAAGCAGGCCCTCGACGCCTTCGTGGAGGAGAGCCAGCGCTTCGTCACCGGCGAGGTGCGGCTGCGCTGCGAGGTGCCCGGGCGCTGCATCGTGGCCGGCCGGCGCAGCGAGGTCGGCCTGTACGACTACGCCCTGGCCACCTACGAGGCGGCCGACCGCTTCCGCCACTCCGACGCCGAGGGCTTCGTGCGCCTGTGGGGGCTGGGCGTGGAGACGTGGGCCGCCCGCCAGGCCCGCCGGGGGGACCGGTGAGGCTCTGGGACGGCCGGCTGGGGTCGCCGCCGGCGCCCGAGCTGGTGGCGTTCACCTCCAGCCTGGCCTACGACCGGCGCCTGGCGGGCGACGACCTGGCCGGGTCCCGGGCCCACGTCCGCGGCCTGGCCAAGGCCGGCATCCTCACCGGCGAGGAGGTCAGCATCCTCCTCACCGCGCTCAACCGGGTGGGCGAGGAGCTGGCCGACGGCAGCTTCGCCTTCGCCCCCACCGACGAGGACGTCCACACCGCCATCGAGCGCCGGGTGACCGAGATCGCCGGCGACGTGGGCGGCAAGCTGCACACCGGGCGCAGCCGCAACGACCAGGTGGCCACCGCCCTGCGCCTGTTCGCCAAGCGGGAGCTGGCCGCCGTCACCGCCGGGGTCATCCGCCTCCAGCGCGTCCTCCTGGCGCGGGCCGAGGGCGCCGGCGACGCCTACCTCCCCGGCTACACCCACCTCCAGCGGGCCCAGCCCGTGCTCCTCGCCCACCACCTGCTGGCCCACGGCTGGGCGCTGGCGCGCGACGTCGACCGGCTGGAGGGCACCATCGAGCGGCTGGACGTCTCGCCCCTCGGCGCCGGCGCCCTGGCCGGCTCGTCGCTGCCCATCGACCCCGACTGGGTCGCCGCCGACCTGGGCTTCGCCGGGCGCTTCGAGAACTCGCTCGACGCGGTGAGCGACCGCGACTTCGTCGCCGAGGCCCTCTTCGACCTCGCCCTGCTCGGCGTGCACCTGTCCCGCCTGGGGGAGGAGGTCGTGCTGTGGTCGAGCGAGGAGTACGGGTTCCTGCGCCTCGACGACGCCTGGGCCACCGGCAGCTCCATGCTGCCCCAGAAGAAGAACCCCGACGTGGCCGAGCTGGCGCGGGGCAAGGCCGGGCGCCTCGTCGGCCACCTCACCGGGGTGCTGACCACCCTCAAGGGGCTGCCGCTCGCCTACA